>DNIF01000086.1 GCA_003485715.1 Gammaproteobacteria bacterium | reverse complement strand
GTAGCGCGCTCTGCATGCCGTCGAGGCGAGCACGCACGGAGGTGTCGAGCACCCGGTCGCCTACCGTGACGCGCACGCCACCGATGAGGGTCGGGTCCACCGCCACTTCGAGGTTGAGCTTGAGGCCGAGGCGCTTCTCGAGCACATCGCGCAGGCGCACCAGCGCGGCGGCGTCGAGTTCGAAGGCCGACTCCACGCGGGCGTCGGCCGCACCCTCGTGGGCATTCCTGAGGGCGCGAAACTGCGCGGCCATCTCCGGGAGCACCGCGACACGCCGGTTCTCGACCACCAGTGTGAGGAAGGTATCAAGGCCAGTGACCTTGGGCTCCGGCAGCAGGGAGCCGAGGAAGGCGACCAGTTGCCCCGTACCGAGCCGGGGGTCGCCCGCGACGCCGCGCAGCGCAGCATCGGATGCGGCCAGGGCGAGGGTATCGAGCTGGGTCGACCAGGCCTCGAGTGAACCACCCGCGCGTGCAAGCTGGAACAGCGCTTCAGCGTAGGGTCGGGCCAGGGTTGAAGATGCAGACATGGGCTGGGTTCCTCGCGCCGCCCCTTAGAGGCTGGCCTCCAGGCGGCTGAGGAGTTCGGCGTGCTGGGCCGGATCGATTTCGCGCTCGAGGATCTGGCGCGCACCGGCGACCGCAAGCGCCGCCACCTCGGAGCGCAAGGCATCGCGGGCGCGCTGGACTTCCTGCGCGATCTCCACCTTCGCTTGCTCCACCAGACGCACACCCTCCGCCTCGGCCGCCTTCCGCTGCTGCTCGAGGTAGGTGGCCGCACGGGCCTCGGTTTCGGCGAGGATGGCTTGAGCGTTCTGGCGTGCTTCCGCTTCGATCGCCGCAAAGCGTACTTCCGCATCCTTCAGGGCCTGCTGGCCACGGTCGGCGGCCGCAAGACCATCGGCGATCTTGCGTGCACGCTCGTCCAGGGCTCGCATCAGCGGCGGCCAGACGAAGGTCATGGTGAACCACGCCAGAACGAAGAAGACAACGAACTGGGCGACCAGAGTAGCGTTCAGATTCACGGGTCGTTCCTCACGGCCTCGGGACAATGGCCCTCACAGACCATCGCAGATGACCACATGTGTCGGTACCCGACCGTTGAGCCGGGCCCGGAACATGCTGCCTTTCAAAGGGTTACGGCCCGCGCCAGATTGCGAGGACGCAAGGCCGTGGACAGCCTGCCCGGCACTCAGCCCGCGAAGGGGTTGGCGAAGGCGAACATCATCGCGATACCGACACCGATGAGGAAGGCGGCGTCGATCAGGCCGGCCAGCAGGAACATCTTCGTCTGCAGGGCGTTCATGAGTTCAGGCTGACGTGCAGCGGCCTCGATGTACTTGCCGCCCATCAGTCCGATACCGATACAGGCACCGATCGCGCCCAGACCGATGATGAGACCACAGGCGAGGGCAACGAATCCGACGTCAGTCATGGGGAAACTCCTTGCTTCAGCTACGAGGTTGGAACGATGGGTGGGTGGAAGGGGACGCTGCCCGGCCACTGTGGCCGGACGATCAGTGATGTTCGTGCGCCTGACCGATGTAGACCAGGGTCAGCATCATGAAGATGAAGGCCTGCAACAGCACGATCAGGATGTGGAAGATCGCCCAGGCGGAGCCGGTCAGCACATGCAGGGCAAAACCCCACCACGTGGCGGTGGCGCCAAGCAGGGCGATGAGCATGAAGATGAGCTCGCCGGCGTACATGTTGCCGAAGAGTCGCATGCCGAGGGAGACGGTCTTGGCGACGAACTCGATGATGTTGAGCAGCAGGTTGGCGGGCCACAGCAGGGGATGGCTGCCGAAGGGCGCACAGAAGAGTTCATGCATGAAGCCGCCGGCGCCCTTGATCTTGAAGCTGTAGTACAGCATCAACGTCAGCACGCCCAAGGCCATGCCGAGGGTGCAGTTGAGGTCGGCAGTGGGCACCACGCGCAGATATTCGATACCCGCCGCCTGCCCGAACATCGGCAGCATGTCGAGAGGCAGGAGGTCGAGGGTGTTCATGAAGACCACCCACAGAAAGACCGTGAGGGCCAAGGGCGCGATGAAGCTGCGATCCCCATGGACGATTTGCTTGGATTGATCCTCTACCCACTCGACCAGGATCTCGATGAGCGCCTGGAATCGACCCGGTACACCCACTGTCGCATTGCGCGCAGCGAGACCGAGGACCCATACCACCACGAGGCCCGCGAGCAGGGAGAAGATGAAGGTGTCGTAGTTGAACATACCGTCGGTCAGGTGACCGAGGTGATGCACGATGTACTGGGCCGGTGTCTCGGGACCGTGACCGTGTTGAGCCGCGTCGGCCGCTCCGTGGGCGACCTCGTGGGCCGCGTGCACCGCCGTTTCCGCCGTCATGAACGTGTGCCTTCCCTCAACAGGACAAACCAGGGGGCCTTCACCGCGAGGATGAGCCCGATGAGCGCGCCCCACCAGACGAAATCCGGCATCGAGCGTGCCCCGTACAGCAGAAGCGCAGCAGACGAGCCGACGCGCAGGATTTCCAGGGCAAACAAGCGAGGAAGGCCGAGTGACCCAACCCGCAGCACCTGATGCGCGCACCACTGCGGCAGCGCGACGACCAGAATACCGAACAGCAGACTCAGGGCGGCTTCGAGACCTCCCGCGACCCAGACCACGACGGCGGCGACCCCACCCGTCGAGAGCTGTGCAGACAGTACCCGCCAAGCCAGATGACCGCTGCCCGCTGCGGGCTGCCTGCGCAGCAACAGCGCCGAATTCGGTGGGTTCACGGGTTCTCTTCGGGGGGTGCCCTGTAAAGCCCGCGAAGGGTACTTGAAGGCCCCTGAGCGATCAACACTTTCCGGCGACACTTCCGGGCGTCACTCCCGTTCTGTCCTCACTCGGAAGCGGAGGGCCACTTGCTCTCAGGTCATGGCCATTACGCCCTGCGAGCTTTGCCAGCACCGCCTCCATCGAAACCATTTCGTCGCGGTCGGCCTCGGCGATGGCGAGAAGCAGCTCGGCGTCCTCTTCTGGTGCAAGCAGCACACCGTCATCGAGCTCCCTGGCAAGCACCGTGACGGTGGTGCCCTCCGCAAAGGCAACACCCTCCAGAACGACCTTCCCTTCCACAATTTTTCCTGTGGCGATCTTCATGGGCGCAAGAACACTCCGGTTTCCTGCCGACGACGGCTCCTACCATGAACCATGAACAGAGGGTGTCGCTTCCTGTCGAGGCAATCGTCAGGGATGCAACACCCTCGGAGCACACCGGAGATGAGGCGGAGCCCGCTCCACGCCACGCCCGGACCTGACGCCTTCCATCTCGCTGGTCCTAACGGATGTGCGCGAGGATGCCGTCCAGTTCGTCGAGTGAGCCGTAGCGGATCACCAGTTGCCCGCCCTTGGCACCGTGCCGGATGCTGACCGGTGCGCCGAGGCGTTCGGAGAGGTCCTGCGCCAGTCGCTCGACATTCGGATCCGTGGTCGGGGTGCGCGCCTCATCACTCGCCCCCGGTCGTGTCAGCGCATCGGCGCCGGCCAGGCGCTCGCGCACCAGGGCCTCAGTGGCACGCACCGAAAGCGCCTGCTCGCGCACGCTGCGCAGGGCATGCGGCTGCGCAGCGTCCGGCAGGGCGAGCAGCGCGCGTGCGTGACCCATCTCGATCTCGCCGGCCTCGAGCGCCTCACGCACGGGTGCCGAGGCATTCAGCAGACGGATGAGGTTGCTCACGGCCACCCGCGAACGCCCCACCGCCACGGCGGCCTCCTCGTGGGTGAGTTCGAACTCTGCGACCAGGCGGGCGAGCGCGCGCGCCTCCTCCATGGGGTTGAGGTCCTGACGCTGGATGTTCTCGATGAGCGCAACACTCAATGCAGCACGGTCACTGAGGTCCCGTACCAGTACCGGCACATCTTCCAGACCAGCCAGACGCGCGGCCCGGAAGCGGCGCTCGCCGGCGATGATCTCGAAGAACTCCGCATCCACCGCGCGGACCACGATGGGCTGCACGATGCCCTGGGCGCGGATGGACTCGGCCAGTTCCTCGAGCGCCTCCGGCGGCATATGCACGCGCGGCTGGTAGCGCCCGGGTTTCAGCCGCGCGAGCGGCAGGCGCCGCAGTTCACCCGCGAGATCCGCGGCCGGCGTCTGGCCATGCGCCGCCTCCATCACCGGGCGGGTCATGCCGATGAGGGCATCGAGGCCGCGCCCCAGCCCACGCTTGCGTTGTGTCATCTGGACTCTCTGAAGTAGCCCCGTGCCCGCCCTCAGGAGGCGGATTGTGCGGCGGGCAGCGTGGAGGCAC
>DNIF01000015.1 GCA_003485715.1 Gammaproteobacteria bacterium | reverse complement strand
TGGTCGGCCTCTTCTTCGCCGACGTGGTCTCGGCCCGCGATCTGCGTCAGTTCGTGCTGCCGGACTTCGACATGCTGCGCATGCCGCAATGGGCCATCCGCGCCGAGCGCTACGGCGAGTGGGCAGGCGGAGACATCCATGCGGAGTTCATCTTCATCCCCTTCATGACCTACGACGACATCGGCGTGGTCGGCGCCGAATACTTCCCTTTCCGTCCGGTCGCCGGACCAGGGCAGCGGATCGACATCCGCGAGGACCGTCGCCCGGAAAACGAACTCGAGCAGGCCGGTTATGGCGCGCGGCTGAACTACCTGAAGAATGGCTGGGACGCCGCCACCTTCTTCTACACCGCCGCGAGCCTGTCACCCGCCTTTGGCCGCAGCGTCACGCCGGGGCCGCTGACGGTCATCACCTTCACGCCGGAGCGCAACCGCGAATACCAGCTTGGTGCCACGCTCGCCAAGGACGCCTTCGGTGGGATCTTCAAGGCCGAGGCCGTCTACACGGCCAATCGGCTGTTCGAGAACATCGATCTGCGCGACGCCGACGGACTCTCCACCCAGAACGTGCTCAGTTGGGTCGCGGCAATGGAGTTCAACATCCGCGGCAATACGCGCCTCACAGTGCAAGGCTTCCAGAACATCCACACGAATCACGAGGTGGGCGTCGTCCCCGAGGAGGTCGAGAACGGCTACACCCTGCTCATCGCGACCCGTGCGCTGCACCCAGACATCGAGCCCGAGATCCTCTACGTGTCATCACTCAACCGGCTGGATTCGATGTTCCAGGCGAAGGTGAATTGGGACGCATCGGCCAATGTGCGTCTGGTGACGGGCGTGGACTTCTTCGAGGGCGGCCCACTCGGCTTCTTCGGGCGCTACGACCAGACGGATCGCGTCTACCTCGAAGGACGCTACAGCTTCTGAGGTGAGCGCCCGCGCAGCGAAACCTCCCAGCAGCACCGGCCTCAATGAAAGTCCCGTGAGGACGGCGCGAGGCGACCGAGCCAGTGGCTGAGATCCTGCAGTCGATGCGCCACGATGTTCATGACCCCCTGCGCACTCTGCACATGCCCGACGACACCCAGCAGACGGGCAGCAACGGCCTCACGACGCTGACCCTCGACGAGGGCACCACGAACGATCACGTTCACGGGCCCGTGCTCGTCCTCCAGCGTGATGAAGAGCACGCCGCTGGCCGTCTGGGGACGCTGGCGGCAGGTGACCAGACCGGCGATGCGCACGATGGTGTCACTGCCGAGGGCTGCAAGCTCGGCGGCCCCGAGGTAGCCCCGACGCCGCAGACCTCCACGCAACAAGGCCAGCGGATGACGGCGCAGCGTGAGCCCCTGGGAGCGATAGTCCGCCACGATGTCGGCGGCCTCGGATGGGGATGGCAGCAATACCAGCGCCGCTGCTGACGGGGCCGCCCGCCCAGCGGCGGTGGCCTCCTCCAGTGGCAGCGGTCGACGCAACCCGGCCACCTGCCAGCGGGCCTGATGGCGGTTGCCGGCAAGCCCGGCCAGGGCATCGGCGGCCGTCAGGGCCTCGAGCGCCGTGCCATCGAGTTTGGCCCGCTGAGCGAGATCGGCGACATCCGTAAACGGGGCCTGGCGACGGGCGGTCTCGATGCGCCGCCCGATCGCCTCACCCAGCCCCTTCAGCAGACGCAGGCCGAGGCGCACGGCGAATGCCGGAGCGGCAGCGCCCTGCCCGGTGCGCGGTAAGGCTGAAGCCCGTGCGTCCGGCGGCCCCGCTGTGTCAGTGGCTGGCGATCCCGCTGCCCCTGCCGATGGCTCCAGTGTGCTGTCCCAGTCACTGGCAAGAACACTCACCGGTCGCACCTCGACCCCGCGTCGGCGTGCGTCGGCCACCAATTGAGCGGGCGCGTAGAAACCCATCGGCTGACTGTTCAGGAGGGCGGCGAGGAAGGCAGCCGGCTCGTGGCACTTCAGCCAGGCCGAGGCATAGACCAGCAGGGCGAAACTGGCCGCGTGCGACTCCGGGAAGCCGTAGGCACCAAAACCGCGCAGTTGCCGGCAGATGCGCGCGATGAAGTCATCCGCATAACCCCGTGCGCGCATGCCGTCCACGAGCCTCTGCATGAGCGGCGAGAGACCGCCCCCATCGCGGAAACTGGCCAGCGAGCGACGCAACTGATCCGCCTCGCCCGGCGAGAAGCCGGCCGCGACGGTGGCAAGGGCAATCACCTGCTCCTGGAAGATGGGGACACCGAGCGTGCGTTCGAGCACACCGCGCACCGCCGCGCTGGGATAGTCGATGGGCTCCCGCCCCATGCGCCGTTCGAGGTATGGATGCACCATCTGACCCTGGATGGGGCCAGGCCGGACGATGGCAACCTGCACGACGAGGTCGTAGTAGCAGGCCGGCCGCAATCGCGGCAGCATGCTCATCTGTGCCCGCGACTCGATCTGGAAGACACCCACCGTGTCGGCACGCTGCACCATGGCATAGGTAGCGGGGTCCTCCGGCGGCAGGGTAGCGAGTGTCCAGCGGTGGCCGCGCTGGGCCGCGACCAGGTCGAAACAGCGGCGAATGGCCGAGAGCATCCCCAGCGCGAGGCAGTCCACCTTGAGCAGGCCCAGGGCCTCGAGGTCATCCTTGTCCCACTGGATGACGGTGCGCCCGGGCATGGCGGCGTTCTCCACCGGGACCAGCCGGGTCAACGCATCGCGCGCGATCACCATGCCACCCACGTGTTGGGACAGATGCCGGGGGAAACCCACCAGCTCCTGGACGAGGGCGATGAGACGGGCAGACAGGGGTGCTGCGGGGTCGAAGCCGAGCTCGCGCAGGCGCGCAGGCACCACCGCCACGCCATCCCACCAGTCGAGGTTGCCGGCCAGGCGTTCGACATCCACGGGGTCGAAGCCCAGTGCCCGGCCGACGTCACGCACGGCGCTCCGCGGCCGGTAGCAGATGACCGTCGCCGCCAGTGCCGCGCGCTCACGCCCGTATTTCGCATAGAGGTACTGCAGCACCTCCTCGCGGCGTTCGTGCTCGAAATCCACATCGATATCGGGCGGCTCACGGCGCTCTCGCGAGACGAAGCGCTCGAAGAGGATGGGCACGCGGGTCGGGTCCACCTCGGTGATGCCGAGGCAGTAGCAGACGGCGGAATTGGCTGCCGAGCCACGCCCCTGGCAGAGGATGCCGCGGCCCCGCGCATGGGCAACGACATCATGCACGGTGAGAAAGAAGGGCGCGTAAGCCAGCTCGTCGATCAGTGCCAGTTCATGTTCGATCTGCCGCGAGACCATCGCGGGCACGCCGCCTGGCCAGCGCCTCGCCGCACCCTCGGCGGTGAGTACACGCAGGTGCTCCACCGGCGTGCGCCCCGGCGGCACGAGTTCTTCCGGGTACTCGTAGCGCAGACAGTCGAGCGTGAAGGTGCAGCACTCCGCCCAGGTCACGGCGGCATCCAGCCAGGCTCGCGGGTAGAGGCGCGCGAGGGTGGCCGGCGATCGCAGGCTGCGCTCCGCATTCGGCAACAGCAGGCCGGCGGCAGCGGCGACCGTGCTGCCGAGGCGCGTGGCCATGAGCACGTCGAGCAGCGGGTGCCGTGCACGGGTGTGCATGCGCACATCGCCCACCGCCAGCACCGGCAGACCGAAGCGCCGCGACCATTCCTCGGCCTGCGCGGCACGGCAGGAGTCGTCTGCCTCGCGAAATCGTCCCACGCCGATCCCCAGACGCCCCTCGAAACGTTCGACGAGTCCTGCCAGTGGGGCAGTGTCATCCGTCACACCGTGCGCATCGACCCTGGGTTGGCGATCGGCCAACCACAGCACCCGGCAACCCGGCAGGGTGTCGTCGAGGTCCGCAGGCAACAGCTGATAGCTGCCCTTCGGGGTGCGCCGACGCGCCCGCGTGATGAGCGCACAGAGCGAGGCATACCCTTCACGGTCCATCGCGTGCACCACGATACGACCAGACCCGGGCAGCACAAACTGACTGCCCACCACCAGCGCCAGAC
>DNIF01000081.1 GCA_003485715.1 Gammaproteobacteria bacterium | reverse complement strand
CACACCATCGCCGTGCTGCTGCATTCCAGCGGCGTACCGTTCATCGCCTTCGACACCGATCCGAGGCGCGTGGCACAGGGCCGGGCGGATGGCTATCTGGTGGCCTACGGCGACATCTCGGATCCCGGTCTGCTGGCGGCCATCCAGGTCGAGCGCGCCCCGCTGGTGATCATCACCGTAGACCGCCCGGGCGCTGCGCTGCGCACCATCGCCTATCTGCGCAGGGTGTGTCCGCAGGTGCCGGTCATCGCGCGGGCACCGGATCTGGAGACGAGCACCCGCCTGCTCGAAGCCGGTGCCGTGCACGCGTATCCCGAGGCGATCGAGGCCAGCCTGCGCCTCGGTGCCACGGCGCTGGAGATGCTCCAGGTTCCATCCGAGGACATCGACACGCTGATCTACGGCGTCCGGGCCGGCGGCTACAAGCCGGTGCTACAGGATGACGCGGAGGACGCTGGGGAGTCCGGCTCACAGTGAAGGACGGGGGCCTACGCGTTCTCGGGTGCGTTCGTCAGGCGAGCTGCCTGGTCATCTCCTTGATGACGGCGTGCAGCACGGCACGAAGGCAACGTGCTTCCCCGGCCAGGGTTGCTGCCAGATCGGGGCGCGCACTGGCAAGCTGCGCGTTTTCGGCTTCAATCTCGGCGTAAAGCATCTCCGACTCCCGCACTACCCGGCGGCGAGGGTTTTCCAGCAGACGCTCGGCCGTGCCCCTGGCCAGATTCAATGCCGCGCCAGCCTCTGTTAGCACACCTCGGCTGAGGTCAGAGAAGTGGCGCACCCCCAGAATCGGCCAGGCCAGTTGCGTCTGTTCTGGCCAACCCTTCCTGTCGAAGGCCGGCGTGTCGTAACTGGCTACGCTGAGCAGGCCGTAGAACGGTGCCAACTGAACGCCCTCATGGGAGATCAGGAAGCTGAGGTTCTTCAAGTGGGCATCGCTATTGCCGACGAGCACATTGAACACCAGCCAGCCAAAGAGCCGGGAGCGAGCCACTGCCCGACTGCGACAGGCCGTAGGCAACCTGGCAAGACTCTCCATGCTGCCTTGGCTGTACTTGAAGCGGTGGTCCAGCCCCAGCGATTGGCAAGCATCGATCACATGCCGGCGTCGCCAGCCCTGGGAATCCGCGAAGCGATCAAAGCGATCGACCAGATACACCGGTGAGGGCACGTAGCGACGCCAAACGCCCGGGACATCGAGTCCCAGTCGCCCGGCCAGGCGCATCACGAACCACTCGTTGATCACGGAATGGGGATAGTCCCCAGCCGGCTGAAGCGGCTTCAGGATCTGGGTGGATGGCGTGGCACCGGCGGGCTCAAACAGCGCCCCGTCTTGCAGAACGACCGCCAGCTTGTGCTGGGCACCTGCCAGCGGCATGCGTTTGCTGGCCGCATGCGTCAACGGCACCCCGGGCAACCGACGGATGCGGGCCTCCAGGGCATCGTCCGGCAACGGGCGCAGCGGCTCAGCGGCCTGCGGCCCCGCATCCGGCGGCAGCAGGCCGAAGGCGTCTGGCCGCAGCGCGCAGACCTTGCTCATGCCCGGTACCACGCTGATCCGGGAATGGTACGAGCGCGATTACCGCGTGACGGTCACCCCCGCTTGGGCCATCTAGACACCCATTCCTGGGGCAGGGCGATCCGTCGTGCGGCGAATGGCGCCATATTCACCGCACAATATGCGGAGAACGACTAGCGTGTGCGGGGAATGCGCCTCATAATCTCCGCATGAATAGCGGCGATTACAAATACATCTGGCAGTCCAAAGACTGGCCGAACTGGCACTTCGATCTGGCAGCACTGGCTGGGCCTATGGCTGAGGTCAGCCGCGCTCAGGGGCTATTGATGGGCCGTCTGGCCGACGTAGGCATGGCCCTGCGCGATCACGCGAACCTAGCGGCACTGACCGAAGACGTGGTCAAGACCAGCGAGATCGAGGGTGAGCAGCTAAACGTCGAATCCGTGCGCTCGTCCATCGCCCGCAGGTTGGGCGTAGACATTGGCGCTCTGGCCCCGGTCGATCGGCACGTCGAGGGTGTGGTCGAGATGGTGCTGGACGCCACGGCCAACTACCAGGCACCGGTAACGCGGGAGCGTCTGTTCGGCTGGCATGCCGCGCTGTTTCCTACCGGCTACTCCGGTCTTGCCAGGATCAAGGTCGGCGGCTGGCGCGATGACGCCAGTGGCCCCATGCAAGTGGTGTCAGGCCCCATCGGCCGCCAGCGAGTGCATTTCGAAGCGCCGCCCGCTGATCGCCTCGAGGCCGAAACCAGCTGCTTCCTCGACTGGTTGAACGGTGCATCGAACGAAGCGCCGCTGATCAAAGCTGGCCTTGGCCATCTGTGGTTCGTCACCTTGCACCCGTTCGACGATGGCAATGGCCGTATCGCCCGGGCCATCGGTGATCTGTTGCTGGCACGCGCCGATGGCAGCCCGCAACGCTTCTACAGTTTGTCGGAACAGATCCAACGCGAACGCAAGGCCTACTACGACATTCTGGAGCGGACGCAGAAGCGGTCGATGGACGTCACCGAGTGGCTTTCCTGGTTCCTTGACACGCTGCATCGCGCCGTCGAACAGGCGCAGCACACACTCGATGCCGTGCTGACCAAGACGCGGTTTTGGCAGCGCTGGGCGACCACGCCACTGAACGAGCGACAGGTGCAGTTACTGAACAAGCTGCAGGACGGCTTCGAGGGCAAGCTCACCAGCAGCAAGTGGGCCGCCATTGCCAAGTGCTCGCCGGACACGGCGCTGCGCGACATCAACGATCTGCTGACGCGGGGCGTGCTGAACAAATCGGAGGCAGGTGGGCGTAGCACCAGCTATGTATTGGTTGAGTCTGTACCTGGGGAAGGCGCATGAAGAAAGATGCAGACGATGCGGAAACTGCCATCATCTGCTCCCCCCGAGAAGGTCATTCTGGATCTCCTCGAGCGGGACATCGCAGCGCACCCCGAACAGTTGCAGCCTATCACTGCCGAGCAGATGCGACGTGTTCAATCGCTGGTTGGGGACGTCTCGGTAGAACTCGACACTCCACTGCCGCCAGACGACGCATAACTCAGATCCACAGAAGAATCCCTTGGCTCGTCCGTAACCGTAACCTCCCCCTGATGCCGGACACCTTGGGAAGTTGAGCTTTCTGGCATGTTCGCGCTGCCCAGAGGTTCACCATGTGCAAGTCGACGTTCTGTAACGACCCAGCGGTTTCTGCTCAGCTCAAGCCGCTGAAGCGTACGCCTCGGGGGGGGCTTCATGCCGAGTGCCTGGTGCGATCGGCGGTGGTTGTAGGCCTCGATCCAGTCGCCGACGACACGCATCGCGAGGCGCTGGATCTCGAAGCGGTGCCGGTGCACACACTGCTCCCTCAGGGATCGAATCAAGCGCTCGAGCATGCCGTTCTGCTGCGGGCGGTGCGGGGTGATGAATTCCTGCTTCAGGCCGTAGATGCGACTGGTGAAGACCAAGCCGTTGTCTGACCGCAGCAGGAAGGGACTCGGCACCCGCGCCAACACGCCGTAGCGCGTGATCAGGGCCTGCTCCAGCGCCGCGGTGGCCTGGTCGCCTTGCCGTTTCGCGAAAGCATCCGGCGCAGGTTCTTGGCCGGCTTGTGGATGTCGTCGGCCAGTGCCTCGAAGCCCAAGGTGGCAGTGACGAGGTCGCACAGGATCAGCTTGGCGGACTTCGGTTCGCCGTCGACGAGCAGGGTGATGGTCTCGGCCAGCAAGGCTCGGGCGAAGGCCGGATCGTTCTGCGCTCGCGCAGCGACGGTATTCGCGAAGTCACGGACCCGTGCCTGCGGTTGGCCCGTCACAGGTGCTTCCTCGCGTCCTTGAGCAGCAGAAGCAACTGCTGCTCGCGCAGCGGCGAGGCGATGAACCCGAACCGAGTGTAGAAACACGCCGCATCTTCGTCGATGGGGTGGGTCAGCATGGCCCGGATGCCGGCCTGATCAGCGATCACCAGCGTGCGGCGGATGGCATCTTGAAGCATCCCGACGCTGATTCCGCGCCCATGGTGCTCGCGTGACACGGCGAGCCTGGCCAAGATCACCACCGGCACCGGATACTGCCCCATGCCCTTTCGGATACGCTCCGGCGCTTCCAGCGTGTCGACCTGGCCCACGGTCAGGCTGAAGTAGCCCGCGACGCGGTCATCGTCGTCGGCCACAACGAAGGTCTTGGCCGAGCCGCTGCCCTGCGCTTGGCGAGCGTGCCGCAGTAGCCAATCGTTCAGCGCCGGCTTGCCGCAGTCGAAGCCTTCCAGCCAATGCTGCGAGGCCAGGGGATCCGGTGCCCGCAGCGTCACTTCGCGTCCCAGGGCGCCTTGCGAGAGAACAGGTCACGCAAGCCGTCGTTGGCCTGCTCGGGGCGCTCCAGCAAATCCATCAGGGCCTGGTACTGGCTGCCCGAAACCATGAACAGACGCTGATCCAGCAGGGTCTGCTCGGCGGCGAGGCAGGCGCTGTCAAGGATGAAGTCGGTCAGCGATTTGTGTGCCACCTCGGCGGCACGGCGCAGCACGGCCTCCTGTTCCGGGGTGGCGCGCAAGCCCA
>DNIF01000285.1 GCA_003485715.1 Gammaproteobacteria bacterium | reverse complement strand
CGAAGCCGCTCTCCTCGAACATGATGGCTACGATGAGCCGCCAGTCGAAACCATGCGTGCCGGCCGTGGCCCGGGCCTGTTCGTCATAAGGCGACAACCGACGCACTGCCATCGCGTCGCTGCTCGCGCCCGTTTGGAACTGCGTCGCTAACCGCGTCTGCTCCGGATCGCCCCAGAACTCGCGCACCATACGATTCACCTCGCCCGCGAGTTCGAGGTCGCCCGCGCGGGTCACCCAGCGATGATTGGTGGCATCGTGCAGCGATAGCGAGACCGCGAGGTCGGGGCTTTCCTCGAGCAGGCGCCGCGCGGTTGCGGCGTCGAGCACGGTGAAGGCGCGTGGCGCCGCCATCAGCGCAGCGCGCAGGCCGTCCGCCGCCGCGTAGGCCTGCTCGAACTCGAGTTCGAAGTCGGCATCGCCTCGCGCCAGCAAGCCTTCGACTGCCGATTTGAGCGGGCTGTCCGGAGGCATCAGACAACGGCGGCCAGAGAGATCATCCGGGGTCTCCACGTTGACCCAGATGGGTGCGACGACTACGGGAGCGGTGTACCAGTGCGGGAGTGTGCGCAGGAAGCGGTCATTGGACAGTGGAGTTGCCGGTGCGGCGATGAGATCCCCCCGCCCCTCGTCCAGCCACCGAAGTGCCTCCGCATCGGACTGGGCGACCTCGGTCTTGAGAGTCAGCCCTAGTCGTTGCGACAGGCGCTGGAGCAGTCGGAAGTCGAAACCCTCGGGCTGCCCGTCGACCATCGCAAAGCTACCGCTCCGGGGCCGGACGATGGCCCGGAGCACGCCGTGGCGACGGATCTCCGGGAGATCACCGCGATAGTGGTCTGCGGGACGGTGGGCGAGATGGCTCTGACCGAGAAACTCATTGATCTCTCCGAGCAGCTGCTCGTTGCCCGCCCGCACATACCAGTGGCGGGAAACGGCGGCGCCGATGTCGAAGGCGACCACCAGATCATCGCGTAACGCCAGCACGCGCTCCGCATCGGGCGACGCCAGTACCAGTGCGTCGCGATCACCGCGCGCTACCTCGCCCGCCATGGCGGTCACACCGAGGTGGAGCGGGGCCGCCTCGAATTTCACCCAGGGGTGGTTGCGCACAAGCGCGTCGACGCGGTGCCACAACGGCGAGTCCGGTGCCAGTGTGAGGCGTCGTCCGAAGGCCGCCTCGAGGCCGCGCAGGCGTGCCAGCGGTGAATGACGGGCGGTCACCACCTGAAAGCGGTAGCGAGTCAGCGGCACCGATGCCCGCACCCCGTCCGGCACATGATCCGCGAGCCCCGGGGAATCGAGACCGACGATGAGGTCGCCGACACCGATCGCGAGTCGCCGCAGCATCTCCTCGCGTGTGCGCACGGCGATGCGCTCGACCGGCATCCCGAGTCGCTGTGAGAGTTCGTTCAGCAGCCTGCCCAGTTGATCGGACGGAGCATCGCCGTAGCGAACTTCGGTGGACTCGGGGGTGAGCACACGCAAGCGGCCAAACCGGCGCAAGGCGTCGAGATCGCCGGTCATGAGCGCCACGGCGGGTGCGTCGGAGACACGGGCCACCGGGATGCCGGGCCGGAACTCGATTGGTGCAAACGAGTACCTGCCGGGCACGTTCGGCACGCTCACGTACGGGTGATCGGCCTCGGCGCAGAAGGCCGAGATCAACAGCAGGGGAGCGAGAAAGAATGCCCGTCGCCAGCCGGCGCGGGGGGACAGGACGTTCATGGGCCGGGGCCACTCCGTGCATACGCGGAGGTTCCGGGTGGGGTTTGATTGAACCCGGGAACCGCCCGCATGGGCGTTTGTGGGGAAGGCCCGCGGCGCTGGGCCTGTTACTCAACAGGCCGACACCCTAACAGCTAGATACGCTGAGGGGAACCCTTCGTAAAATCATTGCGATAAAAACGCACGTGCGATGTTTTATGTAGATTCCACAGGCATGCAATTGTTTCATATGGAGTTACTTCCCCAGATCCCTGCCGCCCAAGGCCTCATCGAGTGCCTGCAGGCGCTCCGGGGTGCCGACATCGGCCCATGCACCGGTGTGGTGTTCGCCCCCCAGACGTTTGGCCAGCGCGGCCCGTCTGAGCAGGCTGCCGAGGTCCGATTCCGTGCCGACATCCAGCAGTGCCGGGTCGAGGCAAGCGACACCGGCGTAGGTCAGACGGGCGCCTCCCGCCTGCACTGGCTCGATGATCCGCTCGCCGCGGAGTTCGAAATCTCCCTGCGGATGCTCACGCGGGTTGTGCACCAGCACGATCTGGCCGAGGTCACCGGCCGTGAGTCGACAGCGCTGAAAGTCGTAGTCGGTGTAGACGTCGCCGTTCACCAGCAGAAAGGGACGCTGACCAAGCAGCACGCGCGCCTGCCGCAGGCCCTCTGCGGTGCCGAGCGGGTGATCTCCTTCGTCCGACCAGTCGATGTGCAGACCAAAGGCATGACCGTCGCCGAGACGCGTCGTCAGGAGCGCGCCGAGGTGGGCCCGGTTGATCACTACTTCCCGAATGCCGGCAGCAGCGAGCGCCGTGAGGTGTCGGACGATGAGCGGCCGA
>DNIF01000257.1 GCA_003485715.1 Gammaproteobacteria bacterium | reverse complement strand
AGGTCTTCGCCGGCCCCGCAGCTAGCCCGACCGGCCGGGTCGCGGCCCTGCTGGCTCCGGGTGGTGGTGAACGTCTCTCGCGCAAGCACGTCGATGACTACACCACCTTCGTCGCCATCTACGGTGCCAAGGGGCTTGCCTACATCAAGGTCAACGAACGCGCCGCCGGCCGCGACGGCCTGCAGTCACCCATCCTCAAGTTCCTGCCTGACGCGACCATCGCCGGCATCCTCGAGCGCACCGGCGCGGTCGATGGCGATCTCATCTTCTTCGGTGCCGACGAGGCGCGCGTGGTGAACGACGCCCTGGGCGCGCTGCGCGTGAAGCTCGGCAACGATCTGGGGCTGGCCGAAACCGGCTGGCGCCCGCTCTGGGTGGTTGATTTCCCCATGTTCGAATGGAACGCGGGGGAGAGGCGCTGGGACGCCCTGCACCATCCCTTCACCGCACCTGCCACCGAGGATGCCGCAGAGCTTCTGGCGAACCCCGGCGACACCCTCTCGCAGGCCTACGACATGGTGCTGAACGGCACGGAGATTGGCGGCGGATCGGTGCGCATCCATCGGCGCGAGATGCAGAGCGCGGTCTTCGGTCTGCTCGGGATCGGCCCCGAGGAGGCGGAGGAGAAGTTCGGCTTCCTGCTCGATGCCCTGCGGTACGGTGCCCCGCCGCATGGGGGGCTCGCCTTCGGCCTCGATCGGCTCATCATGCTCATGACCGGGGCCAGCTCCATCCGCGATGTGATCGCCTTCCCGAAGACCCAGTCCGCCGCCTGCCCGCTGACCAGTGCCCCGGGTATCGCCACCGAGAATCAGTTGCGTGAGCTGCACATCCGCCTGCGCAACCCGGCGACACCGCGGGCCTGAGGCCGGGCAGGGGCCGCGGGCGCGACGCGTGTGTGCAGCGTGCGTCTCGCAGGCGAAGCATCCATTTGTGTGATGCACTTCCCGAAACGCGGGAAATCCTGTGACAGGCCGGGTGCTGGCCGTCTGCGGGCTGGTACGGTGAGCAAAACCTGAAGCTGCGAGGCGGCTGCCGTGCCGCACGCACATAGCCTGCCTGTTCGGGAGTCGGGTGCTTTTCCCACCGCCTCCAGTCCACGCCTTTCGAGGATGCCAGCATGCCCCGTTCGTTCGCCTCCGTTCCCGGCCTCTCGACCTGCCTCGCCCTGGCCCTCGCGGCACCTGGTTCCGCGCTGGCCGCGAGCCTGGTCGCGCCCTTCCAGGGCAACCAGTTCGCCATCCTCAATACCGGGCCTGGCGCGCTCCTCGGCGAAGGATCCACCGGCCTTGACCGCAGTGGAGACCGTACCCTCGAGGCTGACGAAGCGGCCCTTGGCTTCTCTTTCCTCAGCGGTGATTCCGTCACCTCGATCAGTTTTGCCCTCAACCTGCTGACCTCGGAAATCACCGCCGGCGAACCCGATTTCTTCCTCGTGGAGCTGACTCGCCTGGAAGATGTCATCTCGCCTGCAACGGAGCGCCTGCTGAGCGGGGCCGTCGGGAAAGAAAACGGCAGGCTGCCCATCATCCCCGGGTCGTCCTTCGACAGCGTGGGTGACGGCTGGGTGCTGTTCGGTCCAGGAGACTCCCTCTTCGTCGATGGTCAGACCGGCTGGCACGTCTTCAGCTTCGACATCGCGCCCGGCAGCTACTGGCTCCGCTTCGCGGTCTTCGACGAGGGAGACGCCATCGCCGACACGGCCCTGCTCATCGACGACGTCCGCCTTGGTGAAGTTCTTCTGGAGGGCTTCGAGGGCTTCGATCCGGGCACCTCGCTCGAGTTCGTCCCGAGCGTGGCCGATGTGGTCGGTTCGGCCACCATCGCCGGCGCTGGGGATTTCGCGCTGGTCCCGCTGCCGGCTGCTGCCTGGTTCTTCGTCAGCGGCCTGGGTCTTCTTGGCGCGGGACTGCGTCGGCGTGCTGCGAGCGCGTGAGGAGATCGGCTGCGCGTCCCGACTACGGCGCTGTGCTCGCCCCGCGCGTGCACCGTCATCCCTGCCCCCGACAAGGGCACTCGGGGGCAGGCTGCGGCGGGGATCCAGCGCTTGGACAATGTGTGAATCGCGTCACGCTTCAACCAAGGAAGTCTGTTTGCAGCCGCATCGCGCCCCCTGACTTCCCTATGCTGCGTCTGAACGTTTCCACTTCCGGAGCCTTATTCACGTGATGCGCCTGACATCTCTCCTTGCCACAGGTCTCCTCGCCGCAGCGTTTCTTGCCACTGGCACGGCAGGTGCCGCCCCGGTCGAGGTCACTTTCCGGGCGCTGAGCGACCAGTTCGACATTGGGCCCTTCGTTGCTGGCACGCCGGTGGCCGGTCGCGTCCTGCTCGACCTCGACCGCCCGCGCACCGGCGCACTCCAGGCCCCTCGCCTCATCGCCGGCGTGCAGGACGCGCGCATTTCCATCGGCGATTTCACCTTCCTGGCCGATGACGCCGATCTGCAAATCGTGCCGCTCAGCGCCAACCTGATGTCCATCAGTGCGCGTGCCGGCGGCGGCGGTCAGGGGTCGGTCTTCGGCAGCATTCCTGGCACGGACTACGCGCTGCGCGAGTTGCGCTTCGAGGCGCGCTTCCCGTCGGCCCTGTTCCCGGATCGCTTGCTGGACTTGCAACTCCGGGACTTCACCCTGTTGCACCTCGTGTTCGAGTTCAGCCATCCGACCGCCACGCTCGCCCGGCGCAGCTTCGCGCTCAGCGCGGGCGAGTTCAGCTCCGTAACCGCGCAGATCGTGCCGCTGCCGGCCGCGGTCTGGCTCTTCGGGGCGGCCACGCTGCTACCGCTGCTTCGAGCGCGCGCGCGGGCCAATCTGGCCTGAGAATCTTCGCGCACGGCGGGTCGGTCTGCCGCATGCGCGCTGGACCAGATTTGCCGGGGACCACCCGTCGGTATCAGCGCCCCGCACGTCGAAATGCAGCCGCGGTCGAAGGCACGGTGTATCGTGGACGATCCACGTCCTTCGCGAGCCCCAGAGCATGAACCAGCCTGATCCGGCGCGGGTGCAGATGCGGCCCCCGGTAGCACCCCGCTTCGAAGTACCGCCCACGGTTTGCGAGTCGCTCGCGCCTGCCGAGCGTGCTGCGATCGAAACGCAGATCCGCGCGCTGCTCGTGCGCGAGAACGCCGTGCTGGTGGCCCACTACTACGTGGATGAAACCATCCAGGCCCTGGCCGAGGCGACCGGCGGGCATGTCTCGGACTCGCTCGACATGGCGCGCTTCGGTCACGAACACCCGGCCACCACCCTGATGGTCGCCGGCGTGCGCTTCATGGGCGAGACGGCGAAGATCCTCAATCCCGAGAAGCGGGTGCTGATGCCGACGCTCGAGGCCGAATGCTCGCTCGATCTGGGTTGCCCAGCGGACGCCTTCAGCGCCTTCTGCGATGCCCATCCGGAGCGCACGGTGGTGGTCTATGCGAACACCAGCGCGGCCGTGAAGGCGCGCGCGGACTGGGTAGCCACCTCCGGCAGCGCCGTGGCCCTGGTGAACTTCCTCAAGGACCGCGGCGAGCGACTCATCTGGGCCCCGGATCGCTACCTTGGCGACTACATCGCCCACACGACCGGTGCCGATCTGCTGCTCTGGAACGGCTCCTGTGTGGTGCACGAGGAGTTCAAGGGGCGCGAACTCAACGACCTCATGCGCCAGCATCCGCAGGCGAAGGTGCTGGTGCATCCGGAGTCACCGGCCGCGGTGATCGCGCTGGCCGACGTGGTCGGCTCCACCAGCCAGCTCATCCAGGCCGTGGCGACGCTCGCTGCCCCCGAGTTCATCGTTGCCACGGACAAGGGCATCTTCCACAAGATGCAACAGGTGGCCCCGGGCAAGCGCCTCATCGAGGCACCCACCGCCGGGCGCGGTGCCACCTGCCGCAGTTGCGCGCACTGCCCGTGGATGGCGATGAACGGCCTGCGCGGCGTGTTGCAGGCGCTGGAGACGGGCGCGAACGAGATCCACATCGACCCTGCGCTCGGTCGCCGCGCCTACCGCCCCATCAAGCGACTGCTGGAGTTTTCCGCCGGTCGCGGTGATCCCTTCCTGGCGGGGGATGCCTGAGCCGGAGCGGCGGTGGCGCACGGCACGCGGGTCGGGGTTGCGGATTGTGACGATCTTCACGGTCGGCGGCAGGGTGCTCCTGTAGCTTCCGGGGTCCAAGCGGATGCGACGTCCGCTCCGCGCCTTGGCCCTACGCCTGCCACCGGAGGTGCCCATGTCCCGCCCGTTCACCCGTTTCGCCGGCCGCCTCTCGCTGGCCGTCCTGCTCGGCGCGGGGGCCGGCAGCGCCGCCGCCGCCCCCTTCGGCACACTCGAGTTCATCGAACCCACGGGGGTGGTGCTGCCCACCGATAACATCCCCATCTGGCTCCGCTTCACGCTCGATAGCGAACGGCCGCCGGTCATCGGCAGCAGCTCGGACGCGAGCCTGCTGCATCCGCTTTACCTGCCGGATAGGCTCGAGGCGCGGGACGCTTTGGGGGTGGTCATCGAAAACTTCAACCGGCAGGATCCGGGCGTGGTGTTCCAGCCTACTGAGGTCTTTGCCAACGTCTTCTTCACCTGCGCGACCAGCTTCACCGCAGGGTGCACCGATGGCCCCCCCTACGACTTCGACTTCGACTTCGGCCCCTCGTCGTTCACCATCCGGCGTGATTTCGATCTCCAAGCTCTCGCACCTTCGGACCTGCTGCTCGGGACCTTCAGTCCCACCGGGGGCAGTGCGCCCTTCGGGCAGTACTTCTTCTACGGGGCCGGCCTGTTCCTCGATGTGAGAGGCTTTGCGACCATAACGCGAACGGCGCTGGACGACGATGGCAATCCGATCCCGCTCTTCCAGCGCTACGAGGGTGGTGAACTGGTGCTGGACGAGTTGGGCCAGCCGATCCCGCTCTTCGAGCGCGATGCAAACGGCAACCCGCTCCCGCTCTTCCAGCAGGACGAGTTCGGCGATCTGGTGCGGGACGAAAATGGCGAACCAATCCCGCTGTTCCAGCGTCGCGATCCCGGAGAACTGGTGCTGGACGGTGCCGGCCAGCCCATCGCGCTGTTCCAGCGGGGTCTGAACGGCGAGATGGTGTTCGACGAGTTCAACCAGCCCATCCCGCTGTTCGAGACCATCACAACCACCCACGACACCGTCCTGGGGACGACCGACCTCGGTCAGACACCCTGCGCGAGCGGACCCTTCGACCCCTCCTGCGTCGGCAACTTCAGCCGGGTGGTGGTGCCGTTGCCCGCGGCGGCCTGGTTGTTCGTATCGGCCCTGAGCGGCGGTGTGCTGCTGTCGCGGCGGCGGCGGACGGGGGTCGTCACCAGCGCCTGATTTGTCGTCAGGCTGGGTCGATGGCGGCCCGGCCTGACACGACTCTCGCAGCACCCGCCTGGGCCGCCCTGGCCGGCGCTACACTCTGCGCCCCGTCATCCACCGGACGCAGACCGAGGGTCCCTAATGGCCGGCCATTCCAAGTGGGCCAACATCCAGCACCGCAAGGGCGCCCAGGACGCCCGCCGCGGCAAGCTCTTCACCAAACTCATCCGCGAGATAACCGTGGCTGCCCGTACCGGCGGTGGCGGTGACCCGGCCTCGAACCCCCGCCTGCGGGCGGCCATCGATGCCGCACTGGGTGCCAACATGACGCGCGACACCATCAATCGCGCGGTGGCGCGTGGCAGTGGCGAGGTGGGTGGCGAGAACCTCGAGGAGGTGCGCTACGAGGGCTACGGCCCGGGTGGCGCGGCCGTGCTGGTGGACTGCATGACCGACAACCGCAACCGCACAGTGGGCGAGGTGCGTCACGCCTTCGGCAAGTGCGGCGGCAATCTCGGCACCGACGGCTCGGTGGCCTACCTCTTTCGCAAGTGTGGCGTGCTGACCTTCCCGCCGGGCACCAGCGAGGATGCCATTGTGGAAGTGGCGCTCGAGGCCGGCGCCGAGGATGTGCGAGCGGAAGAGGACGGCGGCATCGAGGTCATCACCACGCCGGAGGCCTGGGCCACGGTGACCGACGCGCTGAAGGCGGCCGGCCTGACACCGGCCACGAGCGAGATCACCCAGCGCGCCGCCACCACCGCCAGCCTGGGGCTCGAGGACGCAGCGAAGATGGTCAAGCTCCTCGAACTGCTGGAAGACCTCGACGACGTGCAGGAGGTGTACTCCAACGCCGACATCGATGAGGCGATCCTCGCTCAGTTGTGAGCCCGACCGCGCTCCTCATGTTGCGCCACGAACCGGGTTGCCGCAGCCGCGGCCAGTCGCCGCCGGGACGGGGATCCAGTCCTCACACGATGAGCAGATCGGATGTCCCGAATGCCGACCGGTGCCCGGTTTGCGGCAAGCAGTGCCTCTGACCCACAATCCGCCCGCGCGGCTGAGGCCGCCCGAGTAGTCGTGGCAACGGTTGCTCTTCGGAGCGGAGGACGGCGAATGCGTCAGGGCAGGCTGGGACAGTACGGATTCCGCCATCTCGCCGGGCGGGCGGTCGATCGCTTCGTCTATCCACTCACGCCGAAGCGGCATGCCCTGGCGCTGCGCTTCGTGCGCTGGGCCTGGATCATGCGCTGGGAGCCGGAGGTCAGCCGCATCAGGGACTACGCGCGTCCCGGGGTGGCGCTTGATGTGGGGGCCAACATGGGCCTCTGGTCCTATGCCATGGCGCGCACGGGGCTGTTCCGCGAGATCCTGGCCTTCGAACCGAACACCGCGCTGACCGAAGACCTGAGCCATGCCCAGTTGCCCGGGTTGCGGCTCATCCACAAGGCCGTTTCGGCGGCGGCGGGCACGAGTGAGCTCCGGATCCCGCTCAAGGGGAGGGCGCGGCTGGACGGCTGGGCCTCGCTCGAGCAGCAGATCGACCTCGACGCCGACAGCTTCGAGCGACGCACCATCGAGACCATCCGGCTGGATGACCTGGCCCTCACCAACGTGAGTTTCGTGAAGATCGACGTGGAGGGGCACGAACTCAACGTGCTCGCTGGCGCCCGCCAGCTCTTCAGTGAATCCAGACCCACCTGCATCCTGGAGTTTCGCGATCGCAACCGCGACGCGGTGCTGGACTTCTTCCACGGGCTGGGCGTGGGCTATGCCGTGGTCGATACGCGTTCGAAGTACGGCTTCGACCTCTCGCCGGGCAATATCCTCATGGCGGTGGCATGAGGCAGTACCCCGGGCGCAGCGGGCCCCTCCTTGCACCTGCCTGAGGGCGCCCGCGGTCTGCTGGTGCTCGGGCTCGACCCCGGTTCGCTGGCGACCGGCTGGGGCGTGGTGCGCATCCGCGGTGGGGAAGTGCTGCACGTCGCGCATGGGGTGGTGTCGGTACGCGGCACCGCCTTTCCGGAGCGCCTCGGTCTCATCCATCGTGAAGTGGCCGGCGTGGTCAGCACGCACGCCCCGGACGAAGTGGCCATCGAACGGGTGTTCATGAACCGCAATGTGGAGGCGGCGCTCAAGCTCGGTCAGGCGCGCGGGGCTGCCTTGGCGGCTGCCCTGGCTGGTGGCTGCCCGGTGAGCGAGCACGCCGCCACTCAGGTGAAGCAGGCCATCACCGGCACTGGCCGGGCGGAGAAGACCCAGGTGCAGCACATGGTCACGGAGTTGCTGGGCCTTGCCGCAGCCCCGCCGCCCGACGCAGCGGACGCGCTGGCCGTGGCCATCTGTCATGCGCATCAGCGGCGGATGCAGGCGCGCCTCGCAGAGGTCGCGGGGCAGGTAGCTGGTCACGCGAGGATGGCACCGGCCGCCGCCGAGTTGCTGCGACTCGGATGGCGTCGCGGGGGCCGGCGCCGATGATCGCGCAACTGACCGGCATCCTCGTCGAGAAACGCCCACCGTGGCTGCTGGTCGATGTGGGCGGGGTGGGCTACGAACTCGAGGCACCGATGTCCACCTTCTACCGGCTGCCGGAATGCGGTGAGCGGCTCACGCTGCGCACGCACCTCGTGGTGCGCGAGGACGCCCACCTGCTCTACGGTTTCGCCTCCGAGGGCGAGCGCCGGCTATTCCGCGAACTGCTGCGGGTGAACGGCATCGGCGCGCGGCTGGCGCTGGCCGTACTGTCCGGGCTGGAGCCCGATGCGCTCGTCGCCGCTGTGCAGGCCGCTGAAGTGACCCGGCTGGTGGCCATCCCCGGGATCGGTCGCAAGACCGCCGAGCGACTGATCGTGGAACTGCGCGACCGGCTGGTCGCCGGGGCCGGGGGGGTGTCGGCCATCACGCTGGCTGGCACCAGTGTCGGCGCGACGCCCGGGGATCCGGAATCCGATGCGGTCGCGGCCCTGGTTGCGTTGGGCTACAGGCCGGCCGAGGCCAGCCGCTACGTGCAGGCAGCGGCGCAGCCGGGCCTTGGTTGCGAGGCGCTGATCCGCGCGGCATTGAAGTCGCTGATGCCGCATTGAACTATCCCGCGCTGCGGCCGGACGCGCGAAGTTTGTGACCGGACAACGGCACCCTGACCCACAACGACGCGCAGTCCACCCGCTTCGTGAAGACCATCGGCGACACCCAGCCGGCGTTTCCCTACACTGCCAACGCCCCCGTTTCACCCCAATCGGACCGCAATGCCCCCCACGACGCCCGTCGTCACGCCCACCGCTGCACCCGAGGACCTCTCCGCTGAGCAGGTGCTGCGTCCGCGCCGGCTCGCGGAATACGTGGGTCAGCCGGCCGTGCACGAACAGATGAGCGTGTTCATCGCCGCCGCGCGTGCCCGTGCGGAGGCCCTCGATCACTGTCTGGTGTTTGGCCCGCCCGGGCTCGGCAAGACCACCCTCGCGCACATCATCGCGAACGAGATGGGGGTGCATCTGCGCCAGACCTCCGGCCCGGTGCTGGAGCGGCCGGGGGACCTCGCCGCCCTGCTCACCAACCTCGAACCCAACGACGTGCTCTTCATCGACGAGATCCACCGGTTGTCGCCGGTGGTCGAGGAGATCCTCTATCCGGCCATGGAGGATTACCAGCTCGACATCATGATCGGCGAGGGGCCGGCCGCGCGGGCCATCAAGCTCGATCTGCCGCGCTTCACGCTGGTCGGTGCCACCACGCGCGCTGGCCTGCTTACCTCACCCTTGCGCGACCGTTTCGGGATCGTGCAACGACTGGAGTTCTATCGCGAGGACGATCTCACCCGCATCGTGCTCCGCGCCGGCCAGATCCTCGGTTGCCGCATCGACGAGGCAGGTGCGGCGCAGTTGGCCCGACGCTCGCGGGGCACGCCGCGGATCGCCAACCGTCTGCTCCGGCGCGTCCGCGACTACGCCGAGGTGCGTGCCGGCGGACACATCACGGCGGAGGTGGCCGATCGTGCACTCGACCTGTTGGCGGTCGACAGCCACGGTCTGGACATGATGGACCGCAAGCTGCTGCTCGCCATCCTGCAGAAGTTCGACGGTGGCCCGGTCGGAGTGGAGAGCCTCGCCGCCGCCATCGGTGAGGAACGTGGCACCATCGAGGATGTCATTGAACCGTTCCTCATCCAGCAGGGCTTCATGATGCGCACCCCGCGCGGGCGTGCTGCCACGCAGAACTGCTGGCTGCACTTCGGCTACGATCCACCCGCCGTCAACCCCGTCACGCCGATCAGTGGCGACCTTCTCGGTGGTGCGTGAGCCGCGATGGAGGCGTTGCCAGCGATTCAGGCGCACTTCCAATGGGCGGCACGGGTCTACTGGGAAGATACCGATGCCGGCGGCGTGGTGTATCACGCCACCTATCTGCGTTTCATGGAACGTGCGCGCACGGAATGGTTGCGCAATCTCGGTGTCGGACAACGGGCGCGCATGGAGGCAGGGCAGCCGGTGTTCGCGGTGCGGCGGATGACCCTCGATTTCCACGCCCCGGCGCGGCTCGATGACCTCCTCTGCGTGACGGTATCGGCTGACCGACGGCGCGGGGCCAGTCTGGATCTGACTCAGCACGTGTTCCGCGAGGACGGCACGCTGCTCGTGTCCGCCACGGTGCAGGTGGTCTGCATCGACAGTCGTTTCCGTCCCGTGCGCATGCCACCCGATTTGCTGGAGACCCTCTCGAATGGAACATGATTTGTCGATCGCCAATCTCGTCTGGCAGGCGAGCTGGCTGGTCAAGTGCGTGATGCTGGTCTTGCTGGCTGCCTCCGTGGCTTCCTGGACCCTCATCTTCGGCAAGCGCCGCGCCATCCTCAGTGCGCGCCGTGCGGCGGAGGAGTTCGAGGACCGCTTCTGGGCCTCAGAGGATCTCGCCGTTCTCTATCAGCGCATCACGGCTGGTCGCGCCCGTCCGGAGGGCATGGAGAAGATCTTCGAGGCGGGTTTCAAGGAATACGCGCGCCTGCGTAAACGCGACGGCGTCGCGGCGATGGATATCGTCGAGGGTGCCCAGCGCGCCATGCGGGTGGCGCAGGGCCGCGAGATGGAGGGGCTCGAGGCCAATCTGCCGACGCTGGCCACCATCGGCTCGGTGTCGCCTTACGTCGGCCTGTTCGGCACGGTGTGGGGCATCATGAATTCCTTTCAGGCCCTGGGTAATCAGCATCAGGCCACCCTCGCCATGGTCGCGCCCGGTATCTCTGAGGCGCTGGTTGCTACCGCAATGGGGCTCTTTGCTGCCATCCCGGCCGTGGTGGCCTACAACCGTTACACGAGCGACGTCGATCGCCTCTACAACCGCTACGAGCTGTTCATGGAGGAGTTCTCCTCCATCCTGCAGCGGCAGGCACACCACTGATGTGGTCGTCTCTGCACCTCGTTGTCATTCCCGCGCATGACGCCCGTCAGCGCACCCTTCCTGGCTGGAGGTGCGTACGGTGGGGATGAAGTCGCGGCGGCGCGCAAAGATCATGGCCGAGATGAATGTCGTGCCCTACATCGACGTCATGCTGGTGCTGCTCATCATCTTCATGGTGGCGGCACCACTCGTCACCCAGGGCGTGAAGGTGGAACTGCCGCAGGCGACCGCGGAGCCTGTGGAATCGCCGGTCGAGCCCATCATCGTCTCGGTGGACGCCGAGGGGGGCTTTCACGTGGCCGATGGCGCGGGCGAGGACACCCCGGTCGATGCCCCCACCCTGCAGGCGCGGGTGATAGCCCTGCGGGTAACCCGGCCCGAGGCCCAGGTGCTCATCAACGGTGACGGCAGCGTGCCCTACCAGCGCGTAGTCGAGGCGATGGCCCTGCTGCAGGCGGCCGGGGTGCCGGGTGTCGGCCTGATGACACAGCCTTCGGCGCCATGAAGCCAGCCACCTTTCGCGCTCTTGCCCTGTCGCTTGCCCTGCATGTGTTCTTGCTCGTGCTCTTCGGCGTGGGGATCGAGTTCGACCAGCCAGCGGCGATTGCCATAGCGCCGACCGAGGTGATCCACGCCGTCGCGGTGGAGGGCGATCGTGTGGCCGAGGAACTCCAGCGGCTGCGCGATGCGGATCTGGAGAAACGCACGGCGGAGGACCAGCGGCAGGCGGATCTGGCGCGCAAGGCGGATGCAGCCGAGCAACGGGCGAAGGACGCCGACAGCGCCCGCGAACAGGCCGAGCGCGACAAGCTGAAACTCGAGGCAGAGCGTACTCGGGCGGAGCAGGAGAAGCGGCAACTCGAGGCGGACCAGGCGCGCCTCACCGAGGAGAAGCGGCGGGCTGAGGTGGCACGCGAGCAGGAGGAGGCACGCAAGCTGAGCGCCGAGCAGGCCCTGGCGGCCGCACAGGCAGAAAAGCTGCGCGTCGACGAGGAGAAACGCCAGGCGGTCGAGGAAAAGCAGCGGGCTGAAGAGGCCCAGCGTCAGGCGGTCGCAGAGAAACAGCGCATCGAGGCCGAGAAGAAGCGCATCGAGGAAGAAAAGCGCCAGGCGACCGAAGAGAAGAAGCGCATCGAAGAGGAGAAGCGCCAGGCCGAGGCCGAGAAAAAGCGTATCGAGGAAGAAAAGCGCGCTGCCGAGGCCGAGAAGAAGCGCATCGAGGAAGAAAAACGCGCTGCCGAGGCCGAGAAGAAGCGGATCGAAGAGGAGAAACGCGCCGCTGAGGCGCGGGCTGCCGCAGAGGCACGTGAGCGTGCGCTGGCGGAGGCCATGGCTGCAGAGGAGGCTGAGCGCGCAACCGCTGCCAAGGCCGCTGCCGACGCCAGTCTGATTGCCGAACTCACGGCGCGGATCCAGGCCAAGGTGCAGGGCATGTTCGTCTACCCTGATCTGCGTCCCGGATTGTCCTGCGATCTGCAGGTCGTACTTGCCCCGGATGGTAAGGTGCTGGAGGCCCGGGTGGTGCGCTCCAGTGGTGATCCTGCCTTTGATCGGCAGGCGGAACGCGCAGTGCTGAAGGCCTCGCCGCTCCCCACCGATGAGAGGGTGTTCGATAAGATGCGCACCATCCGCTTCGTCTTTGCACCCGAGGGTTGATTTCGTGGTCCTGTTCCGCCGTTACCTCATCGCGTTGTTCCTGCTTCTCCCCCCGTTCTGCATCGGCCCGGCGCAGGCTGAACTCACGATCCGCATTACCCAGGGTGAGGCGCGAGGGCTGCCCATCGCCATCGTCCCCTTCGGTACACAGGTGCCCGTCCCGGAAGATGTCGCCGGCATCATTACGGCCGACCTGGCCTCGAGTGGTCGCTTTGCCCCGCTGGAGTCCACCCGTTTCCCCGGCATGCCGCAGACTCTGGATGGTGTCGATTTCGCCCAGTGGCGGGCCGCTGGTGCCGAAAGCCTCGTGATCGGTCAGGTGCTGGGCACCGCCACCGGCTACAACATCGAGTTCCGCGTGCTCGATGTGGTGAGCGGCCAGCAGATCCTTGCCTTTGCGGCGCCGGCGAATGATCGCAATCTGCGCCTGACGGCCCATCGCATCGCCGATCTCATCTTCGAGAAGCTCACCGGCTTGAAAGGTGCCTTCGCCACACGCATCGCCTATGTGCTGGTGCAGGAAACGGCAAAGGGCAAGCGTTTCACGCTCCAGCTCGCCGACAGCGACGGGGCCAACACGGTCACGCTGCTGTCCTCGCCGGAGCCGGTGCTGTCGCCGGCCTGGTCGCCCGACGGCACGCGCATCGCCTACGCCTCCTTCGAAGGCCGACGTTCGCGGGTGTATGTGCAGGAACTCGCCACAGGTGCGCGGCGGGTGGTCTCGGCGGAGGAGGGCATCAATGGTGCGCCGGCCTTCTCGCCGGATGGCAGTCGGTTGGCGCTCACGCTGTCGCGTGACGGCGATCCCGAGATCTACACCCTGACGCTTGCAACGAATGAATACCAGCGTATCACCCGCAACCCGGCCATCGACACCGAGGCCCAGTGGTCGGCCGATGGACGGCACATCTTCTTCACATCTGATCGTGGTGGCAGCCCGCAGATCTATCGGGTGGCGGCCATGGGTGGCGAGGCGGAGCGCATCACCTTCGAACAGGGCAACTACAATGCGCGGCCGGTGCCGTCACCGGATGGCGCCCGTCTTGCCATGGTCACGCGGGTCGAGGGTGCCTATCGCATCGGTGTGCTCGAGCTGGGCGGGCGCCGCGATTTCACCGTGCTGTCCACTGCCGGCCTGGATGAATCTCCCACCTTTGCCCCGAACGGCCAGATCCTGATGTACGCAACGCGGGGGCGCGGCGGCTCCGAGCTTGCGACGGTGTCGGTGGACGGTCGCGTTCGCCAGCGCCTGAATGTCCCTGATGGCCAGGTGCGCGAACCCGCCTGGGGGCCGTTCCTGCAATGAACCAGCGGATGGGCGTGCCCGGCCTGCACGCCTGTCATCGATGACTACCGGCCGGTCTGTCCCAAGGAGAACCTCCACACATGATGTCCCGCATGCACCATCTGGCCCCCATCGTCCTGCTCGCCTGCGGGCTGGCCGGCTGCTCCACCAGCCCAGAGAAGGGGGCTGCTGCCCCGATCGACGACCGCGCCATTTCGAGCGCCGAAATGGACGCCCTCGATGGCGCGCGCACGGAAGGTGTCGCTGATCCGTCCCGCCTCCAGGGCGGCGCGCTGGACGACCCGGCAAGCCCGCTCGCCGTACGAGTGTTCTACTTCGAGCTCGACTCGAGCGAGGTCCGCGCCGATTACCGTCCTTCCGTCGAGGCGCATGCCGCCTACCTCGCCTCCAACGGTGGGGCACGGGTCGTCATCGAAGGGCACGCCGATGAGCGCGGCTCACGTGAATACAACATCGCCCTCGGTGAGCGCCGGGCCTTGGCCCTGCGTCGTCAGCTCGTGCTGCTCGGGGCCAGCGCGGATCAGATCCGCACGGTCAGCTACGGCGAGGAGCGCCCGGTCGAGACCGGGTCGGATGAGTATTCCTGGGAGCGCAACCGCCGCGCTGAACTGATTTACGAGGCACCCCGATGAGGGGAGCGGTCGTCTCGACTGCGCGCCATCCCCGGGCAGGCACCGCCTTGCAGGGTGGACTCATGGTCGCGGCTCTGACTCTGGCCCTGGTCGCGCCGATCGCGGCGGCCGCACCCCCGGTAGTGCGGCAGGATGCGGCGTCCGGTCCGGACCTCGAGACCCGTCTCGCGCGCGTCGAGCGCGTGGTCGGGGGCCAGGGGCTGCTCGATCTGCTCAGTCAGGTCGAACGGCTGAATCGCGAGGTCAAGCAGCTTCGTGGTGAGCTGGAATCGCAGGGGCATACGCTCGGGCAGGTGCAACTCGACAAGCGCCGGCTGGAGGCGGAGGTCGCCACCCTGAAGGCGGGCCTGGCAGGCATGGCCCCGGGCCTTGCGGCGGGCGGCGTCCCCGGCGGCATCCTTCCGGGGGCTGCTACCGCTGACGCCCCGTCGGCCCCGGTGGTCGGCGATGCCCCTGCGACACCCGCGACCGCCCCGATCACCGCCCCGCCCGTCGAGGCCCCATCCGTGCCACTGCCGCCAGTGCAGGCGCTGGCCGGCCCGGCCGAACTGCCGCAGCCGGTCAGCCCCGATCTCCCGGTGCCCGAGCCGGTGGTCCCGGCGGATGCCCCGGTTGCGCCACCGGTTGCCGCGGTCGCTCCGGATGCTGCCTCCCCGGATGAGGCCGCCGCCTACCGCGAGGCCTTCAGTCTGCTGAAGGCGGGCGAGTACGATCAGGCCATCGCCGGCTTCGAGGCCTATCTCGCCAGCTTCCCCACCGGCCCCAACGCGGACAACGCGCAGTACTGGCTGGGCGAGGCACACCACGTGAACCGCCGCTTCGAGCCGGCGATCGCGCACTACCGCCAACTGGTGGCGAACTTCCCGCAGAGCGCGAAGCTCACCCACGCCCGGCTCAAGATCGGTGATTGTCTTTACGAGCTCGGGCGACGCGAGGAGGCGGAGCAGGAGCTGAAGGCCCTGGTGGCCGAGCATCCCACGAGCACCGCGGCCCGACTCGCCGAAGAGCGACTGGAACGGTGGCGGCTGACGCGCGGCTGAGCGCGGGCACGACTGCGCCGCCCGCAGGCGCGGATGCCTCGCCGCTCGCCGCCACGGCCACCCGCCTGCGCATCACCGAGGTCTTTCTTTCCCTGCAGGGCGAGACCATCCGCACCGGCCTGCCCACGGTATTCGTGCGTCTGACCGGCTGCCCGCTGCGCTGCCGCTGGTGTGACAGCGCCTACGCCTTCAGCGGCGGCGTGTTTCGCGAACTGCCGGAGCTCGTTCGAGAAGTGCAGGGTTACGGGGTGCGGCAGGTCTGCGTGACTGGCGGCGAGCCACTCGCCCAGGCCGGCTGTCTGGCCTTGCTGAAAGCCCTGTGTGACGCCGGCCTTGCGGTGTCGCTGGAGACGAGCGGGGCCATCGATGCCACGGCCGTCGATGTGCGGGTCGCGCGCGTGTTCGACCTCAAAGCACCGGGCTCCGGGGAATGTGCACGCAACCACTGGCCAAACTTCGCGACCCTCAACCCGCACGACGCCGTGAAGTTCGTGCTGGCCGATCGCGCGGACTACGACTGGGCGCGTGGTGTGCTCGCCGAGCGGCAACTCCACGAGGTCTGCGAGGTGCTGCTCTCACCGGTGCACGGCGAGTTGCCGC
>DNIF01000136.1:8068-23073 GCA_003485715.1 Gammaproteobacteria bacterium | reverse complement strand
CATTTTGGCTGTGCTCCCGTAGCCGACCACTTACATCATGTGCTGACCGCCATTGATGGCGAAGTCGGCACCGGTGATGAAGGAGGCCTTGTCTGATGCGAGGTAGGTAACCAGTTCCGCGATCTCCTCGGGCTCTCCGAGTCGACCAACCGGGATTTGCGCAATGATCTGCTTGCGGATGTCTTCCGGCACGGCAAGGACCATCTCGGTGGCGATATAGCCTGGGGAGACGGTATTCACCGTGATCCCCTTACGCGCGACTTCTTGTGCCAGCGCCATGGTGAAGCCGTGCATCCCGGCCTTGGCGGCGGCATAGTTGGTCTGTCCGATTTGTCCCTTCTGCCCGTTGATGCTTGAGATGTTGATGACACGGCCGTGCCCGCGCTCCAGCATGCGCGGGACCAGCGGGCGGGTGACATTGAACAGACCGTCGAGATTGACGTTGAGCACCGAGTCCCACTGTTCCTTGGTCATCTTGCGCAGGGTGGTGTCCTGGGTGATACCGGCGTTGTTGACCAGGATGTCGATGGGGCCGAGATCCTTTTCGATGTCCTCGATGAGCTTCTGGCAGCCGTCGTAGTCGGTTACATCGACGGGGTAAGCGCGGGCCGTGAAGCCTGCCTGCGTCATGTCCTGAAGCCAGGACTTCGCCTTCTCTTCGTTGCGGTAGTTGGTCGCCACGCGCGCGCCCTCTTCGGCGAAACGGCGGAGGATCGCCGCGCCGATACCACCCGTGCCACCGGTGACCAGAGCCACCTTGTTCTTGAGCATGTCGCCCATCGTCTTATCGCTCCACGGCCACGGCTACCCCCTGACCACCGCCGATACAGAGCGTGGCCAGCCCCTTCTTCGCGTCACGGCGAATCATCTCGTGCAGCAGCGTCACCAGGACCCGGGCACCCGAGGCCCCGATTGGGTGACCCAGCGCAATGGCCCCGCCGTTCACATTGACCCGGGTGGTATCCCATCCAAGTTCGTGATCGACACTCAGGGCCTGGGCAGCGAACGCCTCATTGGATTCGATGAGGTCGAGGTCTGCGACGCCCCAGCCCGCCTTTTCGAGGCAGCGGCGCGTAGCCGGGATGGGGCCGGTGCCCATGATCTTCGGATCCACCCCGGCCGTGGCCCAGGCGGCCACGCGCGCCAACGGCTTGATACCCAACTCGGCAGCGGTCGTGGCCGAGGCGATGAGCAATGCGGCGGCGCCATCGTTGATCCCGGATGCGTTGCCCGCTGTGACCGTACCCTGCTTGTCGAAGGCGGGCTTCAGACCGGCGAGGCTCTGCGCCGTCGCGCCGGCGCGCGGGTATTCATCGCGATCAAATGCGATCGGGTCACCCTTCTTCTGCGGCAGCAGTACCGGCACGATCTCGCTCTTGAAGCCATGTGCATTGAGGGCGGCCTCCGCCTTCTGCTGCGAGGCCGCGGCGAAGGCGTCCTGCTGTTCGCGGGTGAAGCCCCACTGGCGCGCGATGTTCTCGGCCGTCACGCCCATGTGGTAATCGTTGAAGATGTCCCACAGGCCGTCGTTGACCATGGAATCGACGAGCTTCCAGTCGCCCATGCGGTTGCCGACGCGGGAGCGCGGCAGCACATGCGGCGAGAGCGACATGTTCTCCTGGCCGCCGGCGATCACCACCCGGGCATCTCCCGAGAGAATGGCCTGCATGCCAAGGGCCACAGCTCGTAAGCCGCTCCCGCAGACCTGATTGATGGTCATGGCCGGACAACCCTCCGGCACGCCTGCGGCAAGGCTCGCCTGGCGGGCGGGATTCATGCCGACCCCGGCGGTCAGGACCTGACCGAGGATCACTTCGTCCACGCGCCCCGCTGGCAGCCCGCTCTGCGCGAGCAGCCCCCGGATCACCGTGGCACCGAGTTCACTCGCCGGAACGTTGGCAAGGCTTCCACCGAACGAACCGATGGCGGTTCGCAGGGCCCCCAGAATTACGACTTGTTCCATTGATGCTTCCCCCGAGGTATGGGTCGGCCCTGAGAGACCGATCCGGGAGTGGTCTCCCGGCACCCGACCGCGACGGCTCGAGCAGGTCACCTGACGCCCACGGTTCCACGGTTGTGGGTGCGCGGGAGAGGCTCAGGGCGGTTCCCTGGCACTGGATTGGCTTTTTTGGCGGCCCGTCCGTGTTGCGGTGTCCCGAACAGGCACTCAAGGACTATACGGCAGAACCGGCAACAGAGTGCACAAAAAGCTGCTGTCCGAGCTACGCCGCGCAGCAAGTGTGTTAGGTGCGATGATCCGTCACCGTGAGGGTGATCAAGCAAAGCTGCCATTGCATGCCCGATCCCCGCCCGCTGGGGGATCGCAGTTGTGCTGCGGAGATGTCGGGGTGACGGTTTTTCGTGAGGGCTGGTCAGACGTGCAGCGGACGCCCGGCCACAGCGAGCGCGGCCTCATGCAGGGCCTCGCCCAGCGTCGGATGGGCGTGAACGGTGCGCGCGAGGTCCTCTGCACTGGCACCGAAACTCAAGGCGAGCACACCCTCTCCGACAAGCTCGGAGGCGTTCGGACCGATGACGTGCACCCCGAGTAGACGGTCGTCGTCGGCAGCGGCCAGCATCTTCACGAAGCCACCGGTCTCGCCCATGGCGCGGGCGCGGCCACTCGCCATGAAGGGGAAGGTGCCGACACGGTAGGCTACGCCTGCCGCCTGCAAGGCCTGTTCGGTCGCGCCGACCCACGCGATCTCGGGCCAGGTGTAGATCACCCACGGGATGTGGTCGGGATCAACCTGCGGGAGCTGACCGACCATGCGTTCGGCCACGGCCACACCTTCCTCCATGGCCTTGTGCGCCAGCATGGGGCCGCGCACGAGGTCGCCGATGGCCCAGATGCCTTCGACGGACGTACGGCAGAGTTCGTCGACCTCGACGAAGCCGCGAGGGTCGGTGCCGATCCCCTCGGCTGCGAGCTCCAGTCCCTCGGTGTTCGGACGCCGGCCGACCGCGACGACCAACCGATCAAAGCTGAGGCTCGCTTCCTCACCAGTAGCGCTGCGGACCGCCACCGTGACCTCCGTGGCACCCGTTCGCACCGCGTGGGCACGCGTTCCGAGGCGGATATCCAGTCCTTGCGCGCGGTAGGTCTTCAGTGCCTCGGCCGCCAGGGTCTGGTCCACCGAGGGCAGGAAGGTGTCGAGGGCCTCGATGAGCGTGACCGCAGCACCCAGACGTCGCCAGACACTGCCGAGCTCGAGGCCGATCACCCCTGCGCCCAGGATCCCGAGACGCTGCGGTACTGCGGAGAAGGCCAGGGCACCGGTGGAGTCCACCACCCGCTCGCCGTCGATGGGTGCGAATGGCAGGTTCGCGGGCCTTGACCCCGTGGCGAGGACGATGCGACCGGCCTGCAGCACGCGCTCCGGAGCGGACTCTCCGGGCAGTGGTTTCACACCGACCCGCAGCCCGCCAAGCAGCCGCCCATGGCCAGCGAAGGCCGTGACGCCGGCCTTCTTGAGCAGCCCCGCCACACCCTGGGTGAGCACACCGACGATGCGATCCTTGCGGGCCATCATGGTGCCGAGGTCGAGCGCGATCTCCCCGACGCGGATCCCGTGTGCGGCGGCCTGCCCGTGCAGGAATTCGTAATGGTGCGAGGAATCGAGCAGGGCCTTGGAAGGGATGCAGCCGACGTTGAGGCAGGTGCCGCCCAGCGATGGGCGACCTCTGGCATTCACGGTGGCGTCGATGCAGGCCACGGTGAGTCCGAGCTGGGCCGCGCGAATGGCGGCGACGTAGCCACCCGGGCCACCACCGATGACGATCAGGTCGTAGTACTCGTCGGTCACTGGAGGATTCCCTTGTTGTTCGTCGACAGGCCGGCAGCGGCACTTGAGATCTAGCGGGTTCGGTCCCCGGTTGCACTAGAGTCCCAGCAGCAGGCGCTCCGGCTGCTCGAGGTACTCCTTTACCGCGACGAGGAAGCTCACGGCATCGCGACCGTCGATGATGCGGTGGTCGTAGGAGACGGCCACGTACATCATCGGCCGGATGACCACCTGGCCGTTCTCGGCCACCGGCCGTTGTTCGATCTTGTGCATCCCGAGGATCGCACTCTGTGGTGGATTGACGATGGGCGTGGAAAGCAGGGATCCGAACACGCCGCCGTTGGTGATGGTGAAGGTTCCGCCCGTCAGGTCCTCCACCGCCAGGCGGTTTTCGCGGGCGCGGAGTCCGAAGTCGCGGATTGCGAGCTCGATGTCGGCGAGCGACCGCTGATCGGCATCGCGCAGCACCGGCACCACCAGCCCACGCGGCGCGGCGACGGCGATGCCGATGTCGAAAAATTCGTGGTAGAGGATGTCGTCACCATCCACAGACGCGTTGATGATGGGGAAGCGCCGGAGCGCCTCCACCACGGCGCGCACGAAGAAGGGCAGGTAACCCAGTCGCACCCCATGCCGGGCCTCGAAGGCCTCCCGGTGCCGCTCCCGCAATTCTCCGATGGCCTGCATGCTGCACTCGTTGAAGGTGGTAAGCAGCGCCGCATCCCGCTGAGCCGCCAGCAGGCGCTCGGCTGCGCGCTTGCGTAGGCGCGTCATCGGGACGCGTCCGCTCTGCCGGGCAGACCTGCTGTTCGTGCTGTCGGTGGGCGCGGCGATCGGCGGAGCAGACGGAGCAGACGGAGCAGACGAAGCAGATGGGGCAGATGGGGCAGATGGGGCAGCGAAGGGTGCGGCCGGCACTGGATCGTCGTCGGTCAGGAACTGGAGCACATCACCCTTGTTGATGCGGCCCGGAACCGCCTGTGGCAGGACCTCGAGCTTGACACCCAGCTCAGCCGCGAGCTTGCGTGTAGCTGGCCCCACCTTGGGATTTTGCGTTCGCGTTACGTCGCCCGGCGCTGTCGGGGGCGCGACGACGCCCGACGCGACCAGAGATTTGGTGCTGCCGCTGCCGGCTGCGACCAGGGGCACGGCGGGAGCGGGGACCTCTGCACCCTGAGCGGCCACTGCCGCGGTGTCCAGAGTCAGCAGCACGGCATCGCGCGGCACGGTTGCCCCGATGGCGACGGCCAGCGTGCTCACCACCCCGTCGTCGGGCGCGGCCACCTCCAGCGTGACCTTGTCGGTTTCAAGGTCGCAGAGGATGTCTCCACGCCGGACTGTCTGTCCGGCCTCACAACGCCAGGCAGCTACCGTGGCCTCGGAAATCGATTCGGCGAGTTGCGGCACCTTCACTTCCAGCAGCATGCGCTTGCTCCAGCAGGGTTGAGTCGGACGTCTGGTGTCAGGTGGTCAAACCTTCGCGGAGAGCGTCACCTGGATTGTGGTGTCAGCGGGCAGAGGGCGATCAGGCACTGCGCCGCCGCTCATCGCTCCCGGATGCCTCATCCAGTCGCAGCGCATCCACGATCAATGCGCGCTGCTGCTCGAGGTGTTTCCACATATAACCCACGGCCGGCGAGGCCGAATAGGGGCGGGCAACGACAAGCAACTGCTGCGACTCGTGCAGGCATCCGAAAAGATGCAAGCGTGAGAGCAGATAGACCCAGGCGCCCTGGTTGCGCGGCTCCTCCTGCACCCAGGCAACCTCGCGGGCATTGGGATAACGCGCAATGAGCTCCAGCACCTCCTCGCGCGGGAAGGGATAGAGCTGCTCGATGCGGGCGATCGCGATGTTGCTGATTGCATGTTGGCGGCGTGCCTCCAGCAAATCGAAGTAGACCTTGCCACAACAGATGATCAGCCGATCGACCGCGTGCGGCTCGATGGGGTCGATTTCGTCGATGACGCAGCGGAAGTTACCCTCCGTGATCTCCTCGAGTGGCGAGACCGACAACCGATGTCGCAGCAGGCTCTTCGGACTCATGACGACGAGCGGACGCCGATAGCGCCGCAGCGCCTGCCGTCTGAGCATGTGGAACATCTGTGCGGGAGTACTTGGAACACACACCTGGATGTTTTCCTCCGCGCAAAGCTGCAAAAAGCGCTCGAGACGGGCGGAGGAGTGTTCCGGTCCCTGGCCGTCGTAGCCATGCGGCAGCAGAAGCACGAGTCCACAGTGTCGACCCCATTTGGACTCACAGGAGGTGATGAATTGGTCAATCACGACCTGCGCCCCGTTGGCAAAATCACCGAACTGTGCCTCCCAGATGACCAGAGTTTCCGGTGAGGCGGTGGAGTAGCCGTACTCAAAGGCCAGCACGGCCTCCTCGGAGAGCACCGAGTTGATCACCAGGAACCGCGGCTGTTGAGTAGAGAGGTTCTGCAGCGGCAGCCAGGTTTCGCCGGTTTTCTGGTCGTGAATCACCGCGTGTCGATGGAAGAAGGTGCCGCGAGCGCTGTCCTGGCCGGAGAGTCGCACTGGATATCCCTCCTCGAGCAGGCTCGAGTAGGCCAGAGTCTCGGCATAACCCCAATCCAGGGGTGTCTCGCCTACCCCCATTGCCCGGCGCGCCGCGTTGAGGCGCTCCACCGACTTGTGCAGCTCGAACTGCGCCGGCATACGGGTGAAGGCAGAGGTCAACGCGGCGACGCGCTCGCGTGGCAGGCGGGTCTCACACGGTAACCGCCAGGTGCCTTCTCGATAGGGGGCGTAATCGATCCGGTAAGGGTTGATGAAGTCCGTTGCCCCCGGACGCGCGACGACCTGATTGCGCTCAAGCGCATCCGTGTAACTGCGCTTCAATTGTTCTGCATGCCCCGCATCGATGAGACCGCTGCCCTGCAGGCGTCCAGCGTAGAGCGCAGTGCTGCCCGGATGCTGGCGGATCTTCTGGTACATGACCGGCTGGGTCGCGGCTGGTTCGTCTGCCTCGCTATGTCCATGTCGACGGAAGCAGACCAGGTCGATCACGACGTCTTTGCGGAATTGCATGCGGAAATCGAGCGCGAGACGGGTGACGAATACCACGGCCTCGGGGTCGTCGGCGTTCACGTGAAAGATTGGTGCCTGCACCATCTTGGCGACGTCGGAGCAATACAGAGTGGAGCGTGAATCGAGCGGGTCACTGGTGGTGAACCCGATCTGGTTGTTGATGATGATGTGCAGGGTGCCACCGGTGCTGTAGCCCCGTGTCTGCGACAGGTTGAAGGTCTCCATGACCACGCCCTGACCAGCGAAGGCAGCATCCCCGTGAATGCTGATTGGCAGGACAGTGTGGCGCGAAGCGTCGTTCCGGCGGTCCTGACGCGCGCGCACCGAGCCCTCGACCACTGGACCGATGATCTCGAGATGGGAGGGGTTGAAGGCGAGGGTGAGATGCACGATGCCGCCGGGCGTTTCCACGTCGCTGGAGTAGCCCAAGTGATACTTTACATCGCCCGAGCCGGACGCCCCATCAACGGTCTTACCCTCGAACTCATCGAAGAGTTCGCGCGGGTTCTTACCCAGCACGTTGACCAGTACGTTCAGGCGTCCGCGATGGGCCATCCCGATTACGCACTCGGCGATGTTCTGCCGACCGGCTTGCTGGATGAGGTCGTCAAGCAGCGGCACCAAGGCCTCACCGCCCTCGAGCGAGAAACGCTTCTGGCCGACGTAACGAGTGTGCAGATAACCCTCAAGCGTCGAGGCTGCACTCAGACGCTTGAGGATCTCCAGGCGATCGGCGTCCGTCAGCACGGTCTGGGGCGAGAAGGCCTCGACGCGCGCCTGGATCCAGCGCTTCTCGGCCGTCTCGTTGATGTGCATGTATTCGATGCCCATCGTGCTGCAGTAGGTGCGCGTCAGCGTGGCAATGATCTCGCTGAGTGGGAGTGAATCGGGCGCCGCCAGGGAACCGGTATTGAAGTGCTGGGGTAGGTCGGCCTCGCTCAGCCCGTGGAAGGCCGGGTCGAGTTCGGGTGTCTCCGGGCGCTCGTACTGACGCAGGGGGTCGAGGTCGGCGCGCCGGTGACCGCGAAAGCGATAGGCATTGATGAGTTGGAGTACCGCCACCTGTTTGCGCTGGTGTTCCGCGTGGCTCCCCGGGGCCGGCCGAGCAGACTCCGACAGCGGGACCGATGCCCCGCCCTGACCATGAGGGTCGTGCACGATCTCACCCCTGGCCGAAAGCCGAGTGAAGGTTTCGCGCCAGTCGGGCGCTACGCTCCCTGGATCGACGAGAAATGCCTCGTAGAGGGAGTCCACGTATTCGGCGTTGGCCGCGTTCAGTGCGTCGTCTGGGGCATGGCTCATGCTGTTTTGAATGACCTCACCGCAATGAATAGGTTTTCGACTGACCGCACGACCAGCGGCGGACCCCGCCAGTCAGCTTTGAGGTTACCTCGTGGCCGGGCGCGGCTGGCCTGGACTCGAAGGATGCGTATCCAAGCCAATCAAGTACCGTGCTGCACGCAGGGTAGACCACGGGAGACCGGCTTGCTGCATCGCGGAACCTATGGCTATTCTGCGACCCTCGGAGTCCACCGGCAGACTTGACGGGCCGACCGCAGGCGCACGCGCGTCGAGCGTGGCCCCCCGCATCCCTGGAGCGCCCCCAATGGCCGATACCCCCAACCGCACCGTGACCCTCACCGACAGTGCCACCGGCAAGAGCATCGAATGCCCGGTGATCGACGGTACTTATGGCGCCCCGGTCGTCGACCTCCGCGCCCTTCACAGCGGCCTCGGCATGTTCACCCTTGACCCGGGATTCGGCGTCACCGGAAGTTGTCGCTCGTCCATCACCTATCTCGATGGCGATGAAGGCGTGCTGATGCACAGAGGCTACCCCATCGAGCAGCTGGCCGAGCACAGCAGCTATCTGGAGGTTTGCTACCTGCTGTTGCATGGCGAGCTCCCGACCGCCGACCAGATGCGAAGCTTCGAGGATGCGGTGCACTTCCGCTCGAATGTCCACGAGCAGGTGAATCGTCTCTACCAAGGCTACCGCTACGACGCCCATCCGATGTCGATCATGGTCGGTGTGATGGGCGCGCTGTCCTCGTATTACCACGAGGCCATGGATCTCTACGACGAGGCTGACCGTCAGCTCACGGCGCTGCGCATCATCGGCAAGATGCCGACGCTCGCTGCCCAGTGTTTCAAGTACCAGAGCGGGCAGCCCTTCATCTATCCCTCGCTGACCCAGGGTTACGTCGAGAACTTCTTCAACATGATGTTTTCGGTGCCCAATCAGCCCTACACCCCTGACCCGGTCGCCGTGCGTGCGCTCGACCTGCTGCTCATCCTGCACGCCGATCATGAGCAGAATGCCAGTACTTCGACGGTGCGTCTTGCGGGCAGTGCAGAGGCTAATCCCTTCGCCTGTATCGCGGCCGGGCTGGTCACCCTCTGGGGCAAGGCCCATGGCGGTGCCAACGAGGCAGTCATCCAGATGCTGAATGAGATCGGTGACTTCCGGAACATTCCACGCTACATCGAGCGGGCGAAGGACAAGTCCGATAACTTCCGCCTGATGGGCTTTGGTCATCGGGTCTACAAGAATTTCGACCCGCGGGCGAAGATCATCCGTTCCGTCTGCCACGACCTTCTCGACAAGATGGACAACATCGATGTGCCGCTCTTCAAGATTGCTCTGGAACTTGAGCGCATCGCGCTGGAAGACGACTACTTCATCGGGCGCAAGCTTTACCCGAATGTTGATTTCTACTCCGGCATCATCCTCAAGGCGCTCGGTATTCCGCTGTCCATGTTCACCGTGATCTTCGGCATGGCCCGCTCCGTCGGCTGGATCTCCCAGTGGCTGGAGATGATCCGTGACCCGGAGACGCGCATCGGGCGGCCGCGTCAGCTCTATGTCGGCTCGCCCCGCCGCGACTACATTCCTGTCTCGGAACGCTGATGCGACCGGCCTGAGGGCCTTGAATAACCAACCGGTGTGCCCGGGGGCCCCAAATCAGGCGGCACTCGGTTGGACCACCACTTCTTGCCAACCGCCCGTGTCGTACCAGCCCAGGAGATCTGCATGAAGCAACCCGTTCGAGTCGTCGTCACTGGCGGTGCCGGCCAGATCGCCTACGCGCTGGTCTTTCGCATCGCCTCCGGTGCCATGCTGGGTGCTGATCAGCCGGTGATCCTCCACTTGCTGGAGATCACGCCCGCGCTGAAGGCACTGGGTGGCGTCGCCCTCGAACTCGAGGACGGTGCCTTTCCCCTGCTGGCAGGCGTGGTGGTGACCGATGATCCGGCGGTGGCCTTCCGCGATGCCGACTACGCCCTGCTCGTCGGTGCAAAGCCCCGCGGTCCGGGTATGGAACGCAGTGATCTGCTGGCCCAGAACGGTGGGATTTTCCGGGTCCAGGGCCGCGCCCTGAACGAGTACGCCAGCCGGAGCGTCAAGGTGGTGGTGGTCGGCAACCCGGCCAATACCAATGCCCTGACGGCAATGCGGAACGCGCCCGATCTCGCCCCGACCTGTTTCTCGGCGCTCACGCGCCTCGACCACAACCGTGCCAAGGCCCAGTTGGCTGCTCGTTGTGGGGTTCCCGTCACGGCCGTGCGCCAGGTGACCATCTGGGGTAACCATTCCACCACCCAATACCCGGATCTCTCCCACGCTACGGTAGACGGCGCGCCTGCCCTCGGTCGAGTCGATCGCGGCTGGTACGAACAGGATTTCATCCCGCGGGTGGCGAAGCGGGGTGCCGAGATCATCGATGCGCGCGGTGCCTCCAGCGCTGCGTCGGCCGCTGCCGCTGTCGTCGATCACATCCGCGACTGGGCGCTCGGCACCGCTGATGGCGACTGGGTCAGCATGGCCGTGCCGTCGGATGGCAGCTACGGCATCCCGGAGGGCGTCATCTACAGCTATCCGGTGAGCTGCCGCGGCGGGCAGGTGGAGATCGTTGGCGGTCTCGCCATCGACGACTTCTCTCGCTCTCGCATGGATGCGACGTGGCAGGAATTGGTCGAGGAGCGGTCCGGGGTGGAGCACCTGTTCGGAGGCTGAGTCTGGCCACTGGCAGTATGGCTAGCCGAGCAGCAGTAGCGCCTGGACGTCGCTCTGCCAGCATTCAAGGCATTTGCGCGACTGACTCCATACGCCAATCCAGGATATGCCAGTCGGCCGCCCGCGCCTGCTCCGCCAGACGCTCATCCGGGTTCACGGCGAAGGCATGGCCGACCGCAGCCAGCAGCGGCAGATCGTTGTGGGAGTCGCTGTAGAAGGCACTGGCCTCGAGCCTGAGGCCGGCGCTTGCGCACAGCACACGCGCCCGCTCGAGCTTGCCGTGAGCGAAAGCGGCCTGCCCAAGGAAGTTATGCTCGCCGGTGCCGGTGCCGGTGCCGGTGCCGGTGCCGGTGCCGGTGTCGGGCCAAGTCTCGGTTGCGATGAGGTCGTCGACGGCCAGCGCTGCGGCCACCGGCTCGACAAGGAAGCGGTGCGTAGCCGTGGCGAGCACTACCCGATGACCGCGGGCACGGTGCGCCTCCAGCACACGACATGCCGCCGGTCGCAGGCGCGGTGCCAGGCTTTCGTGCCACCAGAGTTCGCGTATGCGCACAGCCTGGTCCGCGCCGAGTTGCTCCAGGATCCCGAGCTGGAAACGGGTGTAGGCAAGGATGTCGAAACAGCCGGCACGGTAGTCGCGATAGTAGTCGTGCAGTTGGGCTCGCAGCGTCCCCGCGCCCACCAGGCCACGATCGGCCAGGTATTCGACCCAGAGTTGGCCGCAATCGCCCTCGAGCAGCGTGTGGTCGAGGTCGAACAGGGCTACGGCGTCAGTTGGCAAGGCAGGGATGTAGGGCGGCTCAAATGCAGACGTCATGGTTGATGTGATGGCTGTCGCCACTGATCCTCGGTGTGCTGGTTTTCGCGCCGTCGCCCTCTCCGTAGCCCTTTGCCGGGGTGGCTGGCGGTGGGGACTCCGACAGCCTAGGATTTAAGGTCGGAAGTGCAGGGAACATCTCCGGCTTGAACTGGGCCGATGCGCGTGGCACAGGGCGTCTCAATGATCGATTCGGACGGTTTCCGTCTCAATGTCGGCATCATCCTCGCCAATCGGCAGCGCGAGGTCTTCTGGGCCCGCCGTCGTGGGATGGATGCGTGGCAATTTCCGCAGGGTGGTGTCAAGGGCAATGAATCGCCGGACGTCGCCATGTATCGCGAGCTCGCCGAGGAAACCGGGCTTCTGCCCCAACACGTCGAGCTCATCGGCAGCACTCGCCGTTGGCTGCGCTACCGCATTCCGCGGCGTTTCATTCGCTACGACCGTCACCCGGTGTGCATCGGCCAAAAGCAGATCTGGTATGTGCTGCGCTTCGTCGGCGACGAGAGCGATGTGCAGCTGAATCACAGCCAGCATCCGGAGTTCGATTCCTGGCGGTGGGTCGACTATTGGCAGCCGGTCAGGGAGGTCGTCTCCTTCAAGCGTGGAGTTTACCGGAAGGCGCTGACTGAACTCGCCCCGGTGTTGTTCAACGATTGCGCCCCACCATCCCCACCCGGCTGGAGCGATGGTGTCGGCGAGGACGCGCTGGCCGGATTGACTGGCGTGACAGACCGCTAGAGAAATTCCGCCTGTCGAAGCCGAAAGTTGCTCGCGGAGCGAGGCGCTGCAGCGACTCACTGCGGGGCGAGCTGCTTCTGCCCTTGCACCTGCATGATGAGCCCGAGCAGACTGCGCGCGGCGCGGTCTCGAGTCTGACGGCGAAAACCCTCGGCGTATCCCGGATCCAGCCTCAACGCGGTCAACAGCGATCCGAGCGCCTGCAGGCGTTCATCGCAGGCCCCCATCGCGGCATCAGCGATGACGCGGGGATCCGGCTCATCGTCGTGCCGGGTCGCCTCCGTGATGAGACATTCACTATAGGCATTGGCTGCCGTGACCATGTCCGCACGTTCGGCATCGCTGAGCGCATCCGGCAGACGGGTCTCAGCGGGCGCCGCAGACTCCGTGGCGGGCGCGAGGCTGGGCATCGCCCACAGCAGGGTGATGAGTAGTAATGCCGGCTTCATACAGGTGCTTCCTCGAGGGTAAAGGCGGGGAGGAACTGCGGTCGATATGGCGTCGGAAAGTTCCGTCGGGGAGGGGTTTCGGAGGTTCACAGCAGGACGATTGGGGGCGGGCTTCAGGGTGAGGTGTTTGCTGCGTCCGCGTCCGCGCTGGGCTCGGCTGGCGGCGGCTCCCAGGGTTCGAGGGTGGCACGTTCGACGTCCCAGCGTTGCTCGCGCTCGGCCACGCGGCTGCAACCGAGCTTCACAAGCTCGGGACCTGGTGGCAGCACACCCATGACCCGGCCAGGCTGAGGTGCACCGGCATACATGCGGATCAGCCTGAAGCGCAGTGCCAGTGAGGGGTGCCGGTTGCGTACCCAGGCGAGTTTTCCACCGGGACTGAGCAGCATGCAGCGATTGTCCGGTGCTGCGCCGAACTCGAAGTAAGCGGCAGCCTCGAGCCCCTCGGGAAGCGGCTCGTAGGCTGGTTCCTCCGCCTGGGCGCTCGCAAGCATGACACCGAGCATCAGGGGGACGAGCAGGGGCAGGAGGGAGCAGGGCACTGGGGCGCGGACGTTCATCCGGATTTCCGGGACGTTTGAGGGGCAGGAGCGTACAGCGATGTCACGGCGGGCGGTCGACGACGGGGCAGAAGCGCCACACCAGTGTAAGAGAAATTCCCGTCCAGCCGTGGTCCCGTTCGAGAGGTTTCTTCCGCCTCCTGACAGGGACATTCGGGGCCAGGCTGCGGCGGCTATGCAGAGTAGTCGCGCCGACGCGGGCCAAGGAGTGGATCCCCGCCTGCGCGGGGATGACGGTGTGCGTTTTCCGGTGACCGGGGCGTCTGGGCCACGTCGGCCGAGGTAAGGCCAAAAACGGGAAGGGGCCCCAGGGGCCCCTTCTTGACAACGTGGTTGAGGACGTAGGCTCAGACCACTGCCAGCCGGCGACGCAGGAAGGGCAGGCCCAAGGCGATGAGGGCCAAGGTCCCCGGGACCGGGACCGGGGCGCCGCCACCGCCACCACTCGGGGTGGTGAGGCCACCGACGTGCAGCAACTTGAAGAAGTCGTCGCCGGTGGTCCAGCCCTCGTTGGTGCCGCCCACGCCGGTGTTGTAGGCACCGATGAGCCAATGGCTGGAACTGATGTTGTTGGCGAGCGTGTAGTTGTTCACGGTGCCCGCCAAGGTCGCGGAGGCATTGCTGCGATTGCCGACCAGGGTCCAGCCGCCGTTGATGAGGCCGGTCGTGGCACCCCCGGCCAGGTCGGCTGCACTCAGGGTGTTGTTGGTCAGATTGGGGGTGCCGCTGCCGGTGAAGGCGAGCACCGTGATGTCGAAGTCGGTATTGAACCAGCCGACGCCTACATTGGTGAGATTCACCGCCTGAGCGAAGGACACCAGAACGAACTCATCCGGGCCGGAGGAATCAAGCGCGTGGTTGGGAGACGTGGTGCTCTCGCCGGCCGAGGTCACGCCAAGTCCGGTGCTCCAGGTTCTGATTGAACCACTCGCAAGGCGTGCCTGACTGTTGTCGCCCACCGCGCCGGTGTTCGCCCAGCCGGAGACGCGCGCGGTGTTGGTGGTGCTGGTACCGGTGGCGGAGTAGGTCTGCGAGGCGTCCACAGTGCCGCCGCAGGCAGGCAGCCCGGTGGAGCCGCAGCCGAAGGTCCAGCGGGAAGTTGCCAGGGCAGACTGACTGGCGGCGCAGAGCACTGCGACAGCGATCAGACGGCGAGGAAGATGGCTGGGCATGATGATTATTCTCCGAATCTGCGAATGAGCCCGCTGGCGGGCAGGCAGGTTGGCAGTTTGAAGGCGCGAAACGTGCCAGTTCTGGTAACTCTTTGACTGATCGTGCTGGGCATGGGATTGCGTAATCGTTGCGGAGGCAGGGTGTAAAGCCGACATTACAGCCTCAAGTTGCCAGTTGTGACAGCCGACCCCCGGTGCCAGGTGCCCTCAGGGCGACGATGGAGTGAGAGAAACTGGCGGGGGCATGACGGCGGGGGCCGGTGGCTGCTCGACCGGAAGGGCGCCCGAATCCGCCGCGCCCAGACGCAGGGCGAGTGTGTGCGCGGCCTCGCGTTCCGGGAAGTCGCGGCCCATGGCCAGTGCCTGCTCAACGGCGCGTCTGGCCTCGGCCGCGCGGCCGAGGCGGTCGAG
>DNIF01000136.1:0-7761 GCA_003485715.1 Gammaproteobacteria bacterium | reverse complement strand
CCGCGCGGCCGAGGCGGTCGAGCGCCATCGCTACGTGATAGGCGTGCGTCGGGTTGTCGGCCGCCCGCGCCTGCGCCTCGCGCAGATAGCGCAGCCCCTCGTCGGCCATATCGGTGGTCACCAGCAGCCAGCCCAGGGTGTCAAGGAAATCTGCGTCGGTTGGTGCCTGCTCAACTGCCCGGCGCGCCAGCGTGATCGCCCGCGTCGCGTCGCTTACGGCCAGCAACTGCGCCAGATTGTTGAGCAGGAGTGGATTATCCGGACTGCGAGCAAGCAGACCTTCGAAGGTGGCGGTAGCGGCGGCGGTCTCGCCGGAGCGTGACTGGAACTCCGCCAGCGCCAGCCCCGCGAGATCGTCCTCCGGATGTGCCGCGTGCCATTCGGCAAGGAGCTTTGTCGCGCCTGCAAGATCCCCAAGCACGCCCAACGCACGGGCAAGGCCGATCACCCGCGGCAGGTTCGGCTCGCGGGCATGGACCTCGGCATAGGCCGCACGAGCGCCCGCGGCATCGCCCAGGGCCAGCAGGGCGTCAGCCTCGAGTTGCCGGGCGAGGAGGTCGTCCGGGAAGTCCTTGCGGAGCCCGCGGGCGAGTTCGAGGGTGCGTTCGGGATGCCCGTTATCCAGTTCCAGCACGGCGAGGTCGCGGCGCGGTGCGGGTAGTCCGGGCTCCGCCTTGATGGCCTTCTGCAGGCTGTGACGGGCGTCGTCTTCGGCGCCGATCCCGCGCTGCATGGCCGCGATGCGAAGTTGCCAGCGGGCGTCGAAGCCTGCCCGGTCGGCCATACGGCGGAAAGTGACTCGTGCTGCCCCGGTCTGCCCGGCACTCAACTGGCTTCTGCCCAGAACTTCCTGGACCACGAGGGCCTCGGGAAAGCGCGCCGCCAGTTCCTCGGCCGAACGCAGCGCGCGCGCGCCGTCGCCGGCGCTGAGGTCGAGATCGACCTGGGCGATGCGGATGGGGATGTCGTCCGGATTCAGGGTACGCAGCCGGTCGAGCAGGCGCGCCGCCTCGGCGAACGCACCTTCGCTGCGGGCCAGACGCACGCGCGCCAGCAACAGCTCGCGATCATCGGGGTGCGCGCGCGCCAGTGCCTCCAGTTGGCTGCGGGCCTCGGTGCGGTCCCCTTCGATCTCCGCGAGACGTGCCAGATTGATGAGTGCGGGCAGGAACCTGGCATCGATGGCTGCGGCGGCCTCGAAGCTCCGGCGGGCGGCGGCGAGATCACCGGCAAGGCGTTCGCCCACCCCGCGCAGATTGAGCAGCACGGGATTGGCGGGTTCACGCTCGAGGAGCCGCGCGATGCGCTCAAGGGCCGCGCCTGCCTGCCCCTCCTCGAGCTGCTTCAGCGCCAGCAGCAGCCCGGCGCGGGTATCGTCCGGGCGTTCTTCGAGCACGGTGGAAAGTTCATCCATGCCCAGGCCAGTGTCACCGGCGAGGATGCGGGCCACTCCGAGCTGGGCGCGCAGGGCAGGGTCCTGGGTCGCCTCCACCGCGCGTTGCAGCAGGGCGGCGGCGCGGTCGTTGAGGCCGCGTGCCATGTAGGCCGAGGCGAGCAGGGACAGCAGATCCGGGTCGCGCGGCGCCTGGCGTTCAGCTTCCGTCAGCACATTGAGTGCCCGGTCAGCGTGGCCCTGGGCGATGAGGATCTTGCCGAGCAGCTTGCGCGCACCGACCATCTCGGGTGCGAAGGCCGTAATGCGCTCGAAATACCCCTTGGCCTTCTCGAACTGCCCGAGGCCGTGGTTCACCAGCCCCCCCAGCATGAGCAGTTGCACGTTGCGGTCGATGAGCTCCGGGCGGATGGCATCGAGCACGCCCACCGCGCGCATGAGCGCCTCACGGGCGGCCTTGGCGTCGCCGGCCCGGGCCAGACGCAGCGATTCCAGGTAGGCGACGCGGGGGTCGTCACCGGCCGTCTCGGCGAGGCTGGCGAGCGCGCCGGCGGCTTCCTCGTTCCGCCCGAGGTCGAGCAGGATGGACGCATGGGCGATGCGGGCCTCGCGATGCCGTGGTTCGAGCCGTAGCGCCTCGGCGTAGTCACCGAGCGCGCTCTCCAGGTCCCCGGCGGCGTGCGCCAGCGAGGCCTGGTGGTTCCACACCTCAGCCGATGTGGGTGCAAGACCCCGCGCCGTCGCGACACTGGCGGCGGCTGAGGCCAGTTCACCACGCTGTAACTGCACCTTGGCCAGACCCAGATGGGCATCCGCCTGGTCGGGCGCAAGGGCGAGGGCCTCACGGAAGCTCTGCTCGGCCTCTGCCAGCCGTCGGGTGTCGAGCAGTGCCTGCCCGCGCAGTACGTGCAGTTCGGCGGCGACGGGCGGGGCGAAGCCTTCCGGACGCACCTTGTCGATGACTTGATCCTGCTTGAACTGCATGAGCCAGGCCTGGGCCAGGAGCGGCATGACGATGCCCGCGTCGGCGCCGAGGCGGCGGGCCTCGGTCAGTGCCGTCTCCGCCTCGGCACCCAGTCCCGAGGCCACCTGAATGCGCCCCAGCAGGAGCAGCGCCGGCAGCAGATCCGGCTGCTCGAGCAGGGCGTTCTTCAATTGCAGGACGGCCCCGTTGGCGTCGCCGTCGGCCTCGCGGCGCACGGCATCCTCGTAGTAGCGCGCCGCGTCGGCGGCGTCAGCGCTGGCCTGGCCCGCGAGAGCGAGAAGCGACAGGCCGACGACGGGCGCAAGCAGGCTCTGCCAGGTGGTGAAGTGGGGAGCGAGCCGAGGCGAGTGCCGGTTCATGGGCAGGCGAGTCATTGTCACGTCTTCCATGCCAACCTCAAAAAATTGCTTGAAGAGGCGGCTTTGAGCTTCTGTTTCGAAAGGGGATTCTCAGGAATCTTCAGGCAGAACCGCACGCGACAGCGTGTGGCCGAGCTTGTCGCGCTTGGTCATCAGATAGCGCAGGTTGCTGGCGGTCGCCGGCACTTCTATCGGCACCTGCTCGGCGATCTCGATCCCGTAGGCGGCCAGCCCACGGAGCTTGCGCGGGTTGTTGCTGAGCAGGGCCATGCGGCGCACGCCCAGATGGGTGAGCACCTGGGCACCGATGCCGTACTCGCGCAGGTCGTCGGCGAAGCCGAGCGCCTGGTTGGCCTCCACCGTATCCAGGCCGCTGTCCTGCAGCCGGTAGGCGCGCAGCTTGTTGGCAAGCCCGATGCCGCGCCCCTCCTGACGCAGGTAGACGAGCACTCCCAGACCGCGCTCACCCAGGATCCCGAGGGCGTGGTCAAGTTGCGGACCGCAGTCGCAGCGGAGTGAGTGGAACACATCCCCGGTCAGGCATTCCGAATGCACGCGCACGGGGATGATCTCCGGACGAGGCGGCCGTGGCATCTGGCCGGCACCGGCAGGCAGGCCGATGGATAGGGCCACGGTCTCGTGGGCGTCCACCTTCGAACGGAAGAGATGGGCGGAGAAGAGGCCGAAGCGTGTAGGCATCGGCACATCGAGTTCCAGCGGCTCGATGAGGCACTCGTTACGGCGACGATGGGCGATGAGGTCATCGATGCTCAGGGCCGCGATGCCATGCCCGGCCGCCCAGGCGGTCAGCGTGGGTTGGCGCAGGAACTCCCCCGCCTCATCGAGCACGCCCATCACGGCGACGGCGGGTTGGCAGCCGGCGAGTCGGGCGAGGTCCACCGCGGCCTCCACGCTGCCGGCGCGCGCGAGTACGCCGCCATCGGTGGCCCGCACCGGGAACACATGCCCTGGGCGGGAAAGGTCCTCCGGGCGACTGCCGGGGTCGGCCAGGGTGCGCAGCGTGCGCGCCCGCTCGGCGGCGCTGATGCCGGTGGTGAGGGCGCGGGCGGCGTCTACCGGGATGAGTGCGCGTTCATTGCTGGGGCGCCTGCTGGCCGCCGCCTCGGGGGTCAGGGCCAGGCGGTCACAGTGTTCGCCGGCCAGCGCCACCCGCAGGTTGCCGCAGGCGAGGGTGAGCAGGCGGTTGACACCCTCCTGAGTGGCCGTTTCGGCAAGCAGCAGCAACTCGCCCTCGCTGTCCGGCTCGTCGCTGGTGAGGAGCAGCACGGGTTGCCCCTGACGCAGGGCCTCGATCACGGTGGTTAGCTTGTCCATGGACCTCGGGGGTTGACTCCATCGGCCGCAGCCGAGGTTGCGCGGGCCCCCCAAATCCTCTCCCTGTGGGAGGCCGGGGTGAGGGGAGGGACCTTGCGGGGGGATGTGCACGGCCTTTCGCCGTAAAGCGCAGTTTAGTGCAGCGGCAGGCGATCTATCCCCCGCAAAAGTAAAGGCCCGCCGGTAGGCGGGCCTTCGTTCAGCAACTGCGATGGACCATGCCCCGGTCGCCCGGGGCATGGGGGAGCGTCAACCGGCCGGCTGGCGCAGGCGGCGGCGGGCGATGAGCGCACCGAGCAGCCCGAGGCCCAGGGTGGCACCGAACGGCAGCGGCACGTTCACGGTGGCGGGGAGGTTCGACACATTGGGGTCGGTCTCGCCGGCATCCATGCGGCCATTGCGGTTGGCGTCCTCGGTGCCGTCGGTGATGCCATCGCCGTCGGTGTCGGGGTTGAGGACATTGGTGGTGCTGGCAGGGTCGAGGTCGGGGACGAAACCCGCGCCGGTGCCCTTGCGGGCACCGAAGGCACCGTCCGGATCGGGCACGCCCGCCACCCGCCCGAGTTCGAGGCCGTCCTGCAGGCCGTCGCCGTCGGAGTCGGGGCTGCTGGGGTTGCTGCCGAGGGTGGCCTCCTCGCTGTTGGACAGGCCGTCGTTGTCGTTGTCGAGCAGGATGGCGGCGCTGGGCGCGAAGGCGGCGAAGGTCTGGAGGTTGAGCGGCTGGCCCTCCTCGCCGCCCTGGAAGAGGCTGAGGCCATCGCTGCGGGTGTCGAAGTACTGGGCAGTCGTGCGGAGCAGGAAATGAGCGCTCCAGGGGTTGCCTTCGGAGACGTTGACGTCCGTTTGCATCAGCACCACGTCCGGGTCGTAGAGGCGGGTGCCCTGGCCGAAGAGTGTGGAGGTGCGGGTGGCGCTGTACATGCGCAGGTCGGAGTTGGTCGCCCGGGTCCAGGCGGCCTCCACCGTCTGGCCGGTGAAGCCACGGCGCAGGATGTCGTTGACCTCGTAGACGTTCTGCACGCCGGCCACGGTCGGGGCGAGCGTGAGGCGAGTGGAGAACACGAGGCGATTCACGTTGGTGTCGAACAGCACCTGGTCGATCAGCGTGCCGACGTTGAAGGGGACGCCGGCTGCCTGGCCGATGAACTGACCCGGCAGCATCACGGTGGTGTTCCGGGTGCTGACGACGTTGAAGTTGGCGGGTAGCGCGAACTGGTTGATGGCAGGCGCCCCGGGAATGGTCGCACCGTGCGGGATGTGGAGCGTGTCGAAGGTCTGGATCGCGTTACCTTGTACCGTGGTGACTGGCTGGCCGACGGTGCCGGTGGGCAGGGTCTCGAAGGTGGCATGGGCGGGGGATGAGGCGAGGAGGATGAGGCCGGCGGCAGGCAGTCGAGTGGACGGGAAACGGCTGTACAGGTGCGGCATGGGGTTGACCTCGGGCGGTTTGGTTTTTCGTTCTGGGCGTAGGAGGGCGAAATGGCACGCGGACGCTGGAAAGTATCCCCCGCACGCCTCCCTGTTGGCAGTCTCCGATGCGCCGGGGAGGCTTGTCTCAGGAAGTTATCCCGGCCGCTTCGGGGTGCGGCTCATCGTCGTTCCCGCGGAGACGGGGGTCGTCGGTGGCGGAGCGCATCGTCATTCCCGCGCAGGCGGGAATCCAGAGTCGTCGTGCTGTCGCTGGGGAATGACTGGATCCCCGCCGCCGCTTGCCCCCGAGTGACCTGTTCGGGGGCTGGGATGACGGGGTGGTGCGGGGATGACCAGAGGCCGTTCCCCGCGTCCTCAGTGCCGGAAGCGCAGGCCCACCCAGAAGGCGCGCGGTGCACCGGGGGCGACGAAGGTGGAGTGGGTCCAGTCGTTGCTGTTGTTGCTGAAGCCGGAGGGGTCGAAGGCCCCTTGCGCGGGGGTGGTCGGGAAGATGCTCGGGAAGGCATTGAGGCCAAGCTGACCGCCGGTGTGGAAGCGCTGATCGAGCAGATTGTCGATCAGCAGAAAGGCCGAAAGCCGCTCGGTGAAGGCGTAACTGGCGTCCACATTGAAGATGGCGAAGCCGGCGACCTCGCCAGGCCCAACGTACTCCGTATCGCGCCGGGTCAACCCGCTCACCTCCCCGGGCGTGGCCGGTGGCGCACGATCCGAGCCGCCCGGCCGGTGGCGGTTGTTCTCGTTGCCGCGAGCGAAGGAAAAGGATTGCGCCAGGGCCTGCAGGCCCAGGGTGAACTTCGGTGTGACCCGGTAGGTGGCACCGACCCGGAGCGCATGCTGCGGCACGCCCGGGATTATGTCGCCCGGCGCCACATGAAAGGCACCCTCCAGCCCGCCCTCAGGCGTGGTGCGCCGTTCCGAGGAACTGTTCGAGAGGTTCAGGATGCGAGCGGTGGACTGGAAGGTCGCCTCCACCCAGGCGTAGTTCAGGAACCAGTCCAGCCGTGGGCTTGTGCCCCTGAGGCCGAACTCCACGCCTCGCCGGCGGGTCTCGCCGAAGTTCTCGAACACGCCGCGGTTGGCGATGCCAAGGGAGATGAAGAGGATGTCGTTGATGCTGTCGGTCTGGTAGGCGGTGAAGTTCCAGCCGAACAGATCGGCGAGGCTGCCGCGGCCACCCAACTCGTAGGTGATGGAGCGCACCTGTTCCAGGAAAGGGTCGTTGCCAAGGGCAGCCGGGATGGTGCAGCCCACATACATGCCGATGCCCCGGGTCTCCAGGAACTCGCGCAGGAATTCCTCATCCGGATTGGCACAGGCGAGTTCGATGGCCGAGGGCGTGCGATTGCCCCGGCTCACGTTGCCGAAGAGCCCGACGGCCTCGTTGAACTGCCAGGCAAAGCCCACCGCAGGATTGAAGGCCTGATACTCGTAGGCGGGCTCGTCGATGCAGGTCAGGTAGTTCAGCGGATCGGGCACGCGGCCTGGCGGGCATTCGCCGGTGAAGTCAGGGCGGAAGCCGGGGGCGAACTGGTAGAGCGGGATGGGCAGGTCGTTCTCGGTGCGCACCTGCACGCGGGTGAGGGACCAGCGGGCGCCGAAGGAGATATTGAGCGCCGGCGTGAGCGAGAAGATGTCGTGGAAGAAGGCGGCGGTGGACTCGTTCCGGCCGCGTGCCCGGTTGCGCAGGATGGGATCCTCCGTGGGGGTGAACAGCGACGAGACGGGGATGTGGCCGGTCTCCCCGAAGGCCTCGACCAGGGGCAGCGCCTGGGCCGCGCCCCGGTCGCCGGCGAGCGCGGCGGCACGGAGTAGCTCGAGCACGGGCCCGATGCCACCGGCCATTTCGATGAAGCTCCGCACCTGCGCCTCGAAGGGGGCATCGCGAAAGCGTCGTGAGGGATCGACCACCACCCGCCGCGCCGCATCGATGAAGCCGAGCAGCTCTTCCTGGCGGAAGAAGCTCTCGTCGCGGTCCCAGGTGGCACCGACCACGAGCTGGTTCTGCTCGGTCACCCAGTTGAGCTGCAGCGCCGCACCATGGCCCTTCTGGCGGGTGAGGCCTTCGTTCAGCACGCCGTTGGGGATGCACTCCGGTACCCCGCGCACGCCGGCCCCGACCGTGGCACCGAATCCGTTGATGAAGGGCGGACGATCGGCCTCGTTGACGGAATCCGTACACGGATTGACGCGCCCGAGACCCGCCTCGATCCAGTCGTCCCAGAAGTCACCATTGGTCGTGGCCTGGCTGCTCCCGCGGT
>DNIF01000130.1 GCA_003485715.1 Gammaproteobacteria bacterium | reverse complement strand
GGCACCATGGCGAGTACGATGTCGATATCGTGGATCATGAGGTCGAGCACCACGTTGACCTCCGTGCCACGCTGCTTGAAGGGCGAGAGCCGGTGGACCTCGATGAACATCGGCTTCTGCACCCGCTCCCGGATCGCGAGCACGGCCGGATTGAAGCGTTCGAGATGGCCAACCGCCAGGCAGAGCTCGTTGCGTTGCGCCAGATCGATGAGCGCCTTGGCCTCTTCCAGGGTAGCCGTCATCGGTTTTTCGATGAGGGTGTGCACCTTGGCATTCAGGCAATCCGCTGCCACGGCGTAGTGCTGGTCGGAGGGCACGACGACGGACACCACGTCGAGCTCCGGCAGGGCCTCCAGATGGCTGGCGTAGGCCTGCGCCCCGTAGCGACCAGCCACCTCGCACGCACGATCGAGGTCGGTGTCGACCACGGCCACCAGATCGACTTCAGGCAAGGCGTGGTACTTCTCGACATGGAACCGCCCCAGGTAGCCCACGCCGATCACCCCAGCCCTGAGTCTTTCTGCCGCCTTCATTGCCACCCCTCCAAGCTTGCGATCGCTCTCGCCACTCGACGCAGGCTACGCCGGGAGCCGCGACCCGGAAACGGGAGATCCGCACCCCGGCCATGAGCGAAGTTCATTAAGCAGGCGCTCGCCGCCAGATCTCACCGGACCACGCCACGGATGGAATTGGCGACAAAGTGCCGCAGGCGTGCGACCTCAGGGGATACCTCGGCCAGAGGCGCGAGCTGCAGCAGGGCCTCCGGCAGGGTGAGGTTCATGCGGCAAAGCACCCGATAGGCGCGTCGCAACTGCTCCAGTGTGGACGCCGGGAACTGGTTCCGGCGCATCCCCTCGCGATTCAGTCCGCGCGCACGCGCTGTGTTGCCGGCGACGGTGAAGAAGGGCGGCACGTCCTTCACGACCACCGTAGCGATCGCGCAGAAGGCATAGGCACCGATCCGGCAGAACTGATGCACGCCCGCGAAGCCGCCCAGGATGGCGTGGTCTTCGACGGTCACATGCCCGGCCAGGGTCGCGTTGTTGGCAAACACCGTGTGACTACCCACCTGACAATCGTGGGCGATGTGCACGTAGCCCAGGATCCAGTTGTCGTCGCCGATACGGGTGACGCCACCGCCCGCGGCTGAGCCCCGGTTGATGGTGGTGTACTCACGGATCACATTGCGGGATCCCACCTCGAGGCGGCTCTCGCCCTCGCCACGATGCTTCTTGTCCTGCGGGTCTCCCCCGATGCAGGCGAAGGCGTGGATGTGGTTGTCTTCACCCAACGTGGTCGGCCCGTGCAGAACCACATGCGCGTCGATACGGGTGCGGGCCCCGATGCGCACATCGGGACCGATCACCGACCACGGCCCGATCTGCACCCCCTCGCCCAGCACCGCGCCGGGCGCGACATCGGCGCGCGGATCGATCACTCCCGATCGTCCACCATGCGTGTCGTCATGACTTCCGCGGTCGCCACCACCCGGTCATCCACCCGCGCCTCGGCACTGAAGAAGTACATGCCGCGCAACTCGCGCAACCGACGCGCCTCGACAATGAGTGTGTCTCCGGGGACCACCGGCTGCTTGAAGCGGGCTTTGTCTACCCCGACCAGGTAGTACATGCTGCCCTCCTCTGCGCCTTCGCCCATCGAGAGGAAGGCGAGGAGCCCGGTGGCCTGGGCCATGGACTCAAGCAGCAGCACCCCGGGCATGACTGGTTTGCCCGGGAAATGCCCCTCGCACCACGGCTCGTTGTAGGTCACGTTCTTGCGGCCACGCAGCCACTCGTTGGCGACGTAATCATCGACTCGGTCGATGAGCAGGAATGGATACCGATGCGGTAGCAGTTTGAAGATGCGGCGAACGTCGATCAACGCGAAGTCCTTTGTTCTGTTAGCTTCGGGAGCGCGGGGCGCCGTCAGACGTGTTGGGGGGGCCAAGGCCAGAAGCGTGTAATGCCCCCGCGGGATGCAAGCTGGCACTCACTGGCGGAGCGGCGCGACGCCTTCAGGCGTCCTTGTCATTGCCGTCACCACCCTCCGTGCCCCGAACATCTCCTGCGGCCTTTCGCCGCAACAGGCGATTCACCAGAGCTACCGTGCGTCGCCAGGTCGGGGCGTCGCGCACCGGCCATCCCGATGAGTAGACGCCGGGCTGGTTGATCGGTCGGCTGACCATGGTCATCCCGGTGACGACCACATCATTGGCGATGCTGATGTGACCGGCCACACCCACTCCGCCCCCGAGCAATACCCGCTCACCGATCCGCGCGCTGCCCGACACACCCACACAACCGGCCATCGCCGAATGCGCGCCCACGTGGCAGTTGTGACCGATCTGCACGAGGTTGTCGATCTTGACACCGTCCTCGATGACCGTGTCGCTCATGGCACCGCGATCGATAGTGGAGTTGGCACCGATCTCGACATCATCCCCGATGTGCACACTGCCGAGTTGCGGGATCTTCACCCAGCGCCCGGCATCGCGGGCGAAGCCGAAACCATCGGTGCCGATCACGGCACCCGACTGGATGACACAACGCCGCCCGATCCGCACCTGACGCCGGATGACGGCGTTGGGGCTTACCTCGGTGTAATCACCGATGACGCTGCCCTCCTCCACCACAGAGCCAGCCCCAAGCTGCACATGGTCACCCAGGACCACCCCCTCCCCAACCACACAGCGGGCTGCGATGGAAACCCCCGCGCCTGTGCGCACGGAATCGGCCACTACTGCCGTTGGGTGGATCCCTGCCAATGCCCGAACGGCTGGGTGCAGCAGTGACACTCCGCGGGCATAGGCAAGATAGGGGTCGGGCACGACGATGTGCGGGACCGGACAGGCCGCCGCATCGCCCGCAGCCAGCACCACCACACCGGCTGCCGTGAAACGCAAGTGCTGTCGATACTGCTGGTTGAACAGAAAGGCGGCCGCGTCTTCGCCAGCGCTGTCCAGAGGGGCAACTCGCCGGACGCAGGCCGAAATCTCTCCTTCGAGCGTGCCACCGAGCGCCTCGGCCAGCGCCCCGAGTGTCCATTCCACGTTGGCCTTCCCCGGAGACGCAGGCTGACGGATGTTGGGTGGCAGGCCGGGCGAGGCGACTTCAGCTGCCCTTGTAGCCGGCCTTGAGCTTCTTGATCACCTGTTCGGTGAGGTCCACTTCGGGACTGAAGTACACCACGCCCTGGCCCATGACGAGATCGAGCTTCTGATCCTTGGCGATGACCTGAATGGCATCCACGATCACCTTCTGGATCTTCCCGAATTCCTCGTTGCGGCGGAAGTTGAGATCTTCCCGGAATTCGTCCTGGTCACGCTTGAGGTCTCGGCGCTTGGAGATGATGTCGCGCTCGAGGCGGGCACGCTCGGTGTCCGACATGATGGCCCCGTCCTTGTCGAGTTTGTCCTCAAGTGCCTTGACTTCCTTCTGGGCCGCGATCAGGGCCTTGTCACGGCTGGAGAATTCCTTCTCGATGGCAGCTCGGGCCGTATCGGCCTGGGGCGCAGATTCCAGCACCCGGACGGCATCGACATAACCAATCCGCTGCTCTGCAGCAACAGCGGGTGCCGCGAGCAACACGCCCGCAGCGGCCAGGACCATCGAATGGTTCCGAATCTTCAATGTAGAACTCCCGTTATGGCAGAACACGAACGGCGTGGATGCCGGCCTTCCGGATCCGCGCCAAGTTACACCCGTGGGCCGTGCGGCCTGCGAGCTCGGGACTGATTGAGCCGGCAGTATAGGGCAAGGCTGGGGCAACGATGAACCGTCCCGGACCGCTGCCGTGAGCCGTCGACCCAAGAACGATCTCACCAAAAGCGAGCGATCCGCAGATCGGGGCCCCAGCGCCTACGCCGGGATGAACGCCCCGGTTGCCAGGGAGCGCTAGAAGGAGCTGCCAAAGGTGAATTGGAAAGGCTGCAAGCGATCAGTGGGTTGGTTGCGAATGGGTTGCGCGACGCTCACGCTGAGCAGCCCGAAAGGGGAGACCCACATACCGGACAGGCCCGCCGACATTCTGAGCTGCTGCGGATCGAAGCGTTCATCCTGGCCGAACACATTGCCGATGTCGTAGAAGGCCGACAGCCGCACGGACTTGACTTCCTTGAAGAAGGGGATCGGCAGGATGATCTCGGCGTTACCGATGGTGCGCAGGTTGCCACCAAGCGCGCGGCCGGTACTGTCACGCGGACCGAGAGAGAACTCCCAGTAGCCGCGCACGCTGCGTGGACCACCGGCAAAGAAGTTCTCGAAGAAGGGGACCGTTCGCGTCGTGCCGAAGACATCCACGTAACCGACGTCACCCTTGAGCAGGAGGGTGTAATCCTCGGCCAGCGGGTAGAGCCAACGGACGTCATAGACGAACTTGTAGAAATTCACCCCGCCGGGAGGGACCGCGACCTCGGCCGCGATCGACTGGAAGGTACCGCGGTCAGGCAGGATGGCCCGGTTGCGGGAATCGTAGGTGA
>DNIF01000066.1 GCA_003485715.1 Gammaproteobacteria bacterium | reverse complement strand
AAGAGTTGTTGTGGGGCACCTTCGATGTCGATTACAAGGTCCATGGACAGCAGCGCCAAGAGCGTGAAGTTAAACATGAGAACAAGGGCTCTGCACTACGAGACGCTACCGCTCTGACTCATTCGGACAAAGCAACCATGCGCGCCCTGATCGCGCGTCAGAAGTCCGAATTCAGTGCCATCAATCCCGGCGTAAGCTGCACCTGCTTTGATGCGCTCGCGGTTGCTCCATTCACCACCGGCCTCGGCAATGAGCACCCCCTGGAGAACGGCTTCGCCTTCCTGAATCCCTACGGTCTGCCCTATCTGCCTGGCAGTGGGGTGAAGGGCGTGCTGCGTCAGGCCGCACGCGAGCTGGCGAGCGGTGCCTGGGGTGAACCGCTTGGTTGGAGCGAAAACAAATCCTACTGGATGAAAGTTGGTAAGGAGCGCGTCGAACTATCCGTAATCGACGTCCTCTTCGGCCTCGAATCGGGCGATGGCGACACCGCGCACGTGCGCGGTGCGCTGTCGTTCTGGGACGTGATCCCGCAGATCAAGGGCGACAGCCTGATGGTCGAGATCATGACGCCGCATCAGAGCCACTACTACCAGCAGAAACCAGCCGCCGGCAGCGTGAGTCCTCATGACTCAGGATCCCCTAATCCGATCTGCTTTCTCACGGTGCCGCCCGGCTCCAGCTTCACGTTTCATGTCGTCTGCGACACTGCGCACCTTGCGCGTCTGACGCGCGAGCGGGCGGCAGGCATGTCCGAACTCTTCGCTGAGGGCGAGACACATTGGCGGTCACTTCTGCAGCACGCCTTCGAGCATGCGTTCGAATGGCTCGGCTTCGGTGCCAAGACTGCGGTCGGATACGGCGCCATGCGGGAGTTGTCGTCGAAGGAGGTTGCAGCGTTCGAGGTTGCCAGACTCCAGTGCGAGTGGGTTGACCGAACGATTGGGGAGATAGCCACAAGACATAAGGTGCCAAGTAGCAGGATTGACGACGTGATTCGTGGGAAGCATCTGGCTGAGGCATGGAGCGCCATCGAGGACGAGGACCTCAAGCGCAAGGCACTTGCAGATATCCAATCGCGCTGGCAGGCGAAAGGATGGTGGGAGAGCCCGCCGCCAGGAGTCGCATCCAAAGCGAAGGCTATGTATACGACAGATGGGAAGTAGCGCTATCTCATCTGGGGAGGCCCTCCCACTCGCCCGCTATCGCTTCGACATTCGGCTCATCGATCCGATCCGCCTCCCCGACTACGCCGGCTCGCTGATCCGTGGTCAGCTCGGCGCTTCATTGCGGCGGATTGCCTGCATGACCGGGCAGCGACGCTGCGAGGGCTGCCCGCTGCTGCGCACCTGCCCCTATCCGGCAATCTTCGAAACGCCGGCCCCTGCTTCCCATACATTGCAGAGGTTCAGCGAGGTGCCTAACCCTTACGTGGTTGAGCCGCCTCCGCTGGGTGCGCGGGTGGTGGAAGCGGGCGGCATGCTGTCCTTCGGCTTGGTCCTGATCGGGCGCGCACTCGACCAACTGCCACTCATCGCCTATGCCATGCAGCGGGCCCTTGAAAGCGGACTGGGCAAGCAACGATCCCGTGCATCAATCGATGACATCATGCTTGAGCACAGCACGGGCCAGACTTCCATCTGGGACCACGATTCCAGACGGGTACTGTCGCATGATGCGGCCCTGACGGTGCCCTCAGCCGAGGATAAACCCTCTCTGACGCTGCGCTTTGCCACGCCACTGCGCTTGCAGCATCAGGGTCGGCCGCTCGATGCGGAGGAACTCACGCCACGTAGGCTCATCACCGCGCTGATGCGCCGAGCCAACCTGCTCTTTGACCTGCACGCCAATCGACCAGGTCTCATCGAGGCACCTTCGGAACTCGCGCGCTTGGCCGAGGGCCTTGTTGACGAGCGCGATCTGCGCTGGCGCGACTGGACCCGCTACTCCTCCCGACAGCAGGCCGAGATGAAGCTCGGCGGTGTGCTTGGCACCTGGCGACTCGAAGGCAATCTGTCGCCCTTCTATTCGCTTCTGTGGCTCGGACAATGGCTGCACGTAGGTAAGAACGCGACCATGGGACTCGGGCGCTACACGCTGGAGGCTATGCCTGACCGCGTTCAGACTGAGACTGAAGCCATTTCCTGACCATTCTCTCACTGGCTCGTGCTGTACCTCAGCCGGAAGAGAACGCGCGTGTCTGCATCACCTCCGGATGACCATCACCCTTGGTGCTGAAGAGGATCGGACCGCCTTCGCCTGAAGGCTGACAGCGGCGCGCGGGCGCCTGAGTCACCGCTGCCCCCGGCCTCGGTGGTGGCAAGCTTGCGAAAGCGCAGGCCTCAGCGGATCGCATGCTGCAATGCCTTCCATGAATGAAGGCCACCACAGTTTCGATAGTTACCCAAACCCCGAAAGCGGGTTTGGATATTCGGCAGACTTCGCGCGCGTTGGCGGGCATGGAAGCTACCGCGAAATGCTCTGCCTTGCAAAGTCTCGTAAGCCGGGAGGATCTTGCGTCGCTGGGCGTGAGATCAGTCCGACTGGCCCCGGTGCCTGGATACGGCCGGTGGGTGATGTGAACGGAGCGGCGCTTGGGAGGGATCACATCCGCCTGCCGGTTGGTAAAGACCTGCAAGTGGGCGATGTGGTGCGTGTCCCGCTATCGCGCGCCTGCCCCAATGGCTGCCATACCGAAGATTGGTTGGTCGAGAGTGGCCTGCCCTGGGAGTGGGTGCGCCGCGCACGGTGGTCGGAGATCCTCGCATGCGTCGAGAACCCCGAGACGCTCTGGTGCAATCTTGGGCACGCACAGGGCCGCCCCCACAGCAGGGTGTCCTTGGTGTCAGCAAGATTTGAGACTTCATCCCTGCACTTGATCAAGGCCGAGGATGTCGAGATCCGTGTCGAGGCTGGGCATGATCGGTCCAATTCCGGGCGCCGCCGGATCACTGCCTGTTTCAACTACCGAGGCGTAGGCTACGGGCTGGCAGTCACTGATCCGGTTTCGGAGGCCGGCTTCGCCGCGCGCGCCCTCGGCCGTTACCGTATTGGCGATGCGATCCTGACCATCAGTCTGAGTGAGCCGTTCACGAACAACGTCGGCGATACAGGCCGCTACAAACTGGTGGCTGCGATCATCACCCCTGAGGATTATCACAATGCCTGAGCAGCAGCGCACTGTGTGGACCATTGGCCATTCCACTCACCCGATAGATGACTTCCTCTGTCTGCTGCACAACCACGGGATCACTGCCATCGCCGATGTGCGTTCCATGCCCTTCAGCAGATTCAACCCGCAGTTCAACAAGGTCGTTCTCGAGCGGGCGCTGGCGGATGCGGGGATTCGATATGTATTTCTCGGTCGCGAGCTGGGTGCCAGGTCTGATGACCGCTCCTGCTACCACGATGGGAGGGTCTCCTATTCCCGTCTGGCGCAGACGGCAAGCTTCCGCGAGGGTATTGACAGGGTTATCAAGGGATCTGAGACCTACCGAATCGCACTGATGTGCTCGGAGAAGGATCCACTGGATTGCCATCGAACCATTCTGATCGCGGAGGCACTTGGCCGGCATGACATCCACGTGCAGCACGTGTTGTCCTCAGGCGAACTGGAGTCTCATGCTGAAGCGCTCGCACGGCTGCAACGTTTGCATGGTTCCAATGGCTCTGATCTATTGCCCGCGACTCTGACCGAGGTGCTTGCGCAACAGGAGAAGAAGATCGCCTATCTGGACCACTCAATGGCAAGCGACAGCGAGGCGAAGGCGCAGTGAAGATCTTCACGATCGGCTTCACGAAGAAGACTGCGGAGCGCTTTTTCGGGCTTCTGGCCCGCTCGGGCACCCAGCGCATCATCGATGTACGGATCCACAATGTCTCTCAGCTCGCCGGCTTTGCCAAGCGTGATGACCTCGCCTACTTCGCCAGATCGATCTGCAGCGTGGGCTACCTCCACCTGCCTGAACTAGCACCGGAACCTGGCATGCTCGACGACTACAAGAACAAGCACAGGGATTGGGCTTTGTACGAGCGGCAGTTCCTCGATCTGATGCAGCTACGTCGCATCGAGGATCGCATCTCACCAGACATCATCGATGGCGGCTGCCTGCTTTGCAGCGAAGACAAGCCCCACCATTGCCATCGTCGCTTGGTGGCGGAATATTTGCAGAAGTGCTGGGCTGGCCGGTCGATCGAGATCAGCCACCTGGTATGAGCCGGTGATCACTTCACCTGACGACAAATCACGCTGAGCGTCAACGAGCACATTTCATGACTGTCTACTTCGTTTCCCGTCATGCAGGGGCGCGCGACTGGCTTGCGCGGCAGGGTCTTGCCGTCGACCAGCAGATCGCCCATCTCGATCCCGCCGGCGTCATCCAAGGCGACACGGTGATCGGCACCCTGCCGGTCAACCTTGCGGCCGAGGTCTGCGCGCGGGGTGCGAGGTACGTCCACCTGTCCCTGCAACTGCCGCTGGACCGGCGCGGGCAAGAGCTGACCGCGGACGAGTTGGAAGCTCACGGCGCCCGCTTGCAGGCCTATACGGTCTCGGCGGTGTGAAATATGGCATTCCAGAACTACACTGACACCCAAAGCAGGATATGGAGTATTCGCCATGTTC
>DNIF01000275.1 GCA_003485715.1 Gammaproteobacteria bacterium | reverse complement strand
ATCGGCCACGGGCAGCCTACACCCAGCGACTGGTGGCCGCCGTGCCGCGCTGGGGAGAAGGTGGCTCCGGCGACGCCCGCGGCAGCAACGGAACGATCGCGGCGCAGGACGCGCCAGCGGTCTGATTCCTCGCCAAGTGCCGCAACCGACACCGCCGCTGCGGCTGCGGGCGGGTCGTCAAGGCTGCGTCTGGCAGGCCGCTAAACGCGCACATGCCACAAGAGGGGGCCAGAGACCGATGGAAATCCTCTCCTTCAAATACCTGCTGCTGATCGCACTGCTGGTCGTGACCCTGTGGGCCATCGCCAGCTACAACGCGCTGGTGGCCTTGAAGCACGGCGTTGCCAAGGCCTGGTCCAACATCGACGTGCTGCTGAAGCAGCGCTTCGAGGAGTTGCCCAAACTGGTCGAGGTGTGTCGCCAGTACATGCGGCACGAACGCGAGACCCTGGAGCGGGTGATCGTGGCGCGTAATGCCGTGGCCGCGGCCTCCAACGCGGGGAACATGCGGGCCCTGGGAGAGGCTGAAGGCGTCTTGCGCAGAGGCCTCGGCCAGTTATTCGCGCTTGCCGAGAACTACCCTGACCTCAAGGCCGATGAGGGCTTCCGCAATCTGCAGACCCGCATCTCGCAGTTGGAGAACACCATTGCGGATCGGCGGGAGTTCTACAACGAGAGTGTCAATCTCCTGAACGTCCGGATCGAGAGCTTCCCGGATACGCTGATTGCCCGGTTCTTCGGCTTTCGGTCGCGCGGTCTCCTGCGCTTCAGCTCGGCTGAGACCGCTGATGTGAACCTCAAGGCCTTGTTCAACGGCTAGCGCCAGAGATCCGGACCTCCACCGCGAGCCTTCGAGCCATGAACGAATCCTTGCAGTTGCTGATCCCGCTTGGCCTCGTGCTCGGCTGGTGCGGCTACCAGCTCGTGCGCGGTCATCATCGGCTGCGTGCCGTCACTGGCCTGCCGCTGTCGCGGATCCGTTCGGCGGCTCAGGGCTATGCACAGATCGAGGGGCTGGTGCGTCCCGCAGGGGAACAGTGGCTCGTCAGTCCGCTGCAGGGGCGGCGCTGCGTCTACTACCGGCTGCAAATCGTGCGTCGTAGTCCGGGCAAGCGGACGCTGCGCAGCGGGACCCGGCAGGTCCCCGAGTTTCGCCTGCAGGACGCCACCGGCGAATGTGTGGTCGAGACCGAGGGTGCCGATTTCGGCCACATCGCCTGGTCCCCGACGTACTATGGCCCTACTGACGACCCAAGCCGGGCCGGTCGCCGACCATGGTTGGGCATCGTCGAGAGTTACAGCTTCCGCGAACAGGTCATCGGCATCGACGACCCGGTCTTCGTGCTGGGTGATCTGCATGCGCCCGAGGGCCCTGATCGCAGCGGGCTGTTACGCCTTGCCCTTGGCGAGCTGAAGCAAGATAAGGCCCGCCTGCATGCACGTTACGACCAGAACGGCGACGGTGTCGTCTCCGGCGAGGAATGGGAGCAAGCGCGCATCGATACCGAACGTGAGCTGAGTGCGAGTCTGCTGGCCGCTGCCGAGACCATCGATACCACGGTGCGGGTGCGTCAGCCGGAGCACCGACACCAGCCCTTCGTCATCGCAGGTGATCTCTGTGAGCTGCAGTTGACCCGCAGGCTGCGCCTGCAGATCGGTCTGGCCGCTCTGGGCTGTCTGGTCACAGTGGGTCTGTTGCTGCAGATCGTCGCCCATTGAACTGGGCGCGCGCGCTCACGGCTACTGGCGGCCGCGGCTCTTCGACTTCGCCACGGCAGCCGCGATCTTGCGATCAGTCTGGTACTGGCTGAGCGCATACACCGACCAGATGGCAGCCGGGATCCAGCCGATGAGCGTGAGTTGCAGGAAGAGACACAGCAGCCCTGCCAAAGGTCGGCCGATGGTGAAGAACTGTAGCCAGGGCAGGACGATCGCGAGCAACAACCGCATCGAGGGCTCCTCATCTAGTCAGTGAACCAACCGGTTCGAACGGGTGCCGATCTGCGGCAACCTCGCCGCGTGGCCGGCTCATTCCCGGGATGATGCCTGCATAGACCGGGAGATGCGCCGATGGCAATGGCGGCTGCCGCGACCCCCTGCGGTGTGCGAGACCGGATTCGCGCGCCGATGTCTTTGCCGCGGAACCGTTGCGGCTGTCGTGAGTCAAGGCGGACGCAACCCCCTGTGTTAATCTCCGTTATCATTCGCGTTCGCGGTTCCAGGATGCCCGGGTGAGTTGGACCGGGTGGTTCGGGGGGTAGGCTCAAGGCGGCCTCACCGATCCGTCGTGCCGCAGCGGCGACCCGATTTGTCCCCTGCGGTTGCCCATTGGGCTCTGCACCAGCCTTCCAATCGTCAGTGAACGACCTCTCTCACTTCGTCCCTCCCCCCGCCTTCAGGCGCCCGATCAGCCTCGATCGGTCCGTCCCGGTCACGGGGGTCACTCCAGTATGGTTCGACCGCTGCCTGCTGGTGGTGGTCTCCGTACTGCTTCATGTCGCCATCTGGGTGGTGATGACACGGCTCGATCCGCCCCAGCAGCAGGCCGGGACGGAGGCACGCAGCATCGAGATCAGCCTTGATGCGGGTGCTCCGCCTGCGCCCGAGGTCGGCCCTGCGCCGGCCTATGTGCCCCTGCCAACGTGGGAGGCACCGCCCGAGCTACAAGTACCCCCGCTGGCCGAGCCGCTGCCGACTGAGGCAGAACCAGAGCCGGCGGAGCCGCTGCCGCCGTGGGAACCCCCGGCGGAACTCCAATACGAGCCGCTGGATGAGCCGCCACCGCCCGAGCCCGAACCCGTGCCGGAGCCGGAACCTGAGCCACCGCCACCACCCGAGCCCGAACCCGTGCCGGAACCGGAACCTGAGCCGCCGCCACCCGAGCCCAAGCCGGAGCCGCCGCCAAAGCCCGAGCCCAAGCCGGAGCCGCCGCCAAAGCCCAAACCGGTACCCAAACCGGAGCCCAAGCCAGCACCCAAGCCTGAGCAGACTCCTCCGGCCGCCAGCGCCCCACCACCGTCACCGCCGGCCCCGGCCGCACCTGCTGCCGCACCCACGGCACCCGTTGGTGCGCCGGCAGACCGCGCAGTCGGTCCGCCCTTGCCAGCGGCAGCCAAGGCGGGTGCGCCGGTGGTCGGACCTTCGGCGCTCACTCCGCCGACGGAGAAGATTACGCCAGCGCACACGCGCGCCGATTACCTCAAGAACCCGGAGCCTGAATATCCGTCCATCGCTCGGCGACGTGGTTGGGAGGGTACGGTGCAACTGCGGGTGCGCGTGCTCGAGAACGGCAAGCCGGACACCATCGAGATGGTGAAATCCAGCGGCAAGGAGGCACTCGATGAGGCGGCCATCGCAGCCGTCAGGCGCTGGACCTTCGTGCCAGCGAAGCGCGGTGAGCAGGCGGTCGTCAGTTCGGTCATCGTCCCGGTCACATTCAAACTGAGGAAATAGCGGTCATGATGGAAGGCGGCATCGCAGAAGGCGGGGATAGCGTCATTGTCACGGGCACGCTCTACCTGCTGCTTTTCTTTTCGCTGGTCACCTGGGCCGTGATCCTCATCAAGGCCTTCGAGCACTGGAACATCGGTCGGCACCTCCGGCGCTACACCCGCGAGTTCTGGGCGGCAGGCGATCTGCAGGCGGCAGCCCGCTTGCCCGACGCCGATGGTGCTGCGGCACGCATCGCCCGCGCTGGCTTCGGGGCGTTGGTGTCGCCCGGCGAGATCCCCAACGATCTCGCACACAGTGCTCCGCTCGAGCAGGTGCTGGAGCGGAGCCTGCGCCAGCAGCTCAGTCGCGAGCGTCGCAGCATGGAGGGTGGGCTCACCCTGCTTGCGAGCATCGGCAGCACCTCGCCCTTCGTCGGGCTGTTCGGGACCGTCTGGGGCATCATGCATGCCTTGCAGGAGATCTCACGTACGGGCTCCGCAAGTCTGGATGTGGTCGCGGGCCCCATCGGTGAGGCCCTGATCGCGACAGCCGTTGGCATCGCCGTCGCTGTGCCTGCGGTGCTCGCCTACA
>DNIF01000246.1 GCA_003485715.1 Gammaproteobacteria bacterium | reverse complement strand
CCCACGGCGTACGGCTGGTCCCTGAGGTCCGAATCGTAGGGGAGGTCGAGCATGACTGACGCATACGATCCGCGGCGCTTCGGACGGGTTGCCGTGCTGATGGGCGGCACGGCTGCCGAGCGCGAGATCTCGCTCCGCTCCGGTGCGGCCGTGCATGCTGCCCTCGTGCGCTCGGGGGTGGCAGCAGAGGCCGTGGATTTCCGCGGTCGCGATGACCTCCTCGCGCTGGTGGGAAATTTTGAACGTGTGTTCATCGTGGTGCATGGACGCGGCGGAGAAGATGGCTGTCTGCAAGGCGCGCTGGAGCTGCTCGGGCTCCCCTATACGGGAAGCGGCGTGCTCGCATCTGCGCTCGGCATGGACAAGGCTCGCTGCAAGCGCCTGTGGCAAGGCTGTGGTCTGCCGACACCCGCCTGGATGCCACTCTGCGAGGACACACCCTTCAGCGCGGTGAACGACGCCCTCGCCGGTCCACCCTTCATGGTCAAACCGGCGCGGGAGGGATCTTCGCTCGGGGTGTCACTGGTCACGGACGCAGCCAGTTACCGTGCGGCACTCACCGCAGCCTTCGCCCTGGACTCTCTGGTCTTTGCCGAGCAGTACATCCGCGGGCTCGAGTACACGGCGCCCGTGCTGCACGGGCGTGCTCTACCGCTGGTCCGACTCGAACCCAAGCGGGCCTTCTACGACTACACCGCCAAATACCTCTCCAACGACACCGTCTATCATTGCCCCTCTGGCCTTTCAGCCGAGGCAGAAGAGGCCGCCCAGGCCCTTGCACTCGCAGCCTTCCACGCCCTCGGTTGCGCAGTGTGGGGGCGCATCGACTGCATGCGCGACGAGCGGGGTCAGGTCTGGCTCATCGAGGCCAATACGGTGCCCGGCATGACCGAGCACAGCCTGTTACCCATGGCGGCACGGCAGGCCGGCATCGATTTCGATGCGCTGGTGCTCGGCATCCTGGCGACGACGCTGGCTACGGAGAAGCGCGCATGAGGCCGCAGGCTCGACGCCCGCTAGCCGCCACGGAGGCATCCCGCCGCCGCTGGCTGCCGGCACTGCTGATGCTCGCCGGAGTTCTTACCGTGGTGGCACCGGTTTATGTCGGCTGGGTGCTGTCCAACCCCAACGCCATGCCCGTGACGCACGTCGAGGTCCATGGCGATTTTCTGCACTCCGACACTGCTGCCCTCGGGGAACAGATCCAGCGCCTTACCGCCGGCAGTTTCCTGCTGCTCGACGTGAACGCCGTGCGCGACGCGCTGGAGGCCGATCCCTGGATCGCTGAGGTCTCCGTCCGGCGAGTGTGGCCCAATCGCATCGTCATCCATATCCGCGAGCAAATCCCGGTCGCTCGCTGGAACGACGACTCCCTGGTCGCACGCTCCGGTGAGGTCTTCACTCCGCCATCACTGGCCGGTTTCGAAAGTGGCTGGGCTCATCTGGGGGGGCCGGTCGGTACTGCACCGGAAGTGCTCACGCGCTGGGATGAGCTGAAGGCGCGTCTGGCACTGCTTGGTGTCGGAATCGATGGGGTCTATCTGTCGGAACGGCGTGCCTGGCACTTCCGGCTCGCCGGCGGGGGCCCCGAGATCATCGTCGGACGCCATCACTTCGACGAGCGGGTGGAGCGACTCCTCAATACCTTCAGCCCGGCGTTGACCCAGGGTGATATGCGTATTGCACGCATCGACCTGCGCTACCCGAATGGCTTTGCCGTCGCCTTCATTGACCCCGCAAAACTCGAACCGGGACGGCAGCAGGCCGCCGTGCTCTCGACTCTCCCCTGAAGGGTATTCATTCGCCATGGCACGCAGGCAGGACAAAGGACTCATCGTCGGTCTCGACATCGGCACCTCGAAAGTGGTGGCGCTGGTCGGCGAGCCGCTCGCCGATGGCGGCATGGAGGTGATCGGCATCGGCTCCCATCCCTCGCGTGGTCTGCGCAAGGGCGCGGTGGTGGACATCGAATCGACGGTGCAGTCCATCCAACGCGCGGTGGAGGAGGCCGAGCTCATGGCCGGCTGCCAGATCCAGTCCGTGTGCGCAGGCATCGCCGGCAGCCACATCCGCAGCTTCAATTCTCACGGCATCGTCGCGATCCGCAACCGCGAAGTCGCGCAGGGCGATGTGGATCGCGTGATCGACGCGGCACGTGCCGTAGCCATCCCGGCGGACCAGCGCATCCTCCATGTACTCGCGCAGGAGTTCATAATCGACCAACAGGACGGCATTCGTGACCCGATCGGCATGGCCGGAGTCCGGCTGGAGGCCAACGTGCACATGGTGTCCGGTGCGACGGCTGCCGTGCAGAACATCGTCAAGTGTGTGCAGCGCTGCAACCTGAACGTCGATGACATCGTCCTGCAGCAGCTTGCCTCGGCCGAGGCGGTTCTGCTGGACGATGAAAAGCATCTGGGCGTGTGTCTTGTGGACATCGGCGGCGGCACCACTGACATCGCGGTCTTTGTCGATGGTGCCGTTCAGCACACGGCGGTGATCCCGATCGCCGGCGATCAAGTGACGAATGACATCGCCGTCGCCCTGCGCACGCCCACCCATCACGCCGAGGAGATCAAGGTCCGCTATGCCTGCGCCCTGACCCAGCTCGCGAACCCCGAAGAGAGCATCGAGGTACCCAGCGTCGGCGATCGACCACCGCGCCGACTCGCACGCCAGACGCTCGCCGAGGTGGTCGAGCCACGTTACGAAGAGCTGTTCAGCCTCATCCAGGCGGAGCTGCGCCGCTCGGGTTTCCTGGAAAAGGTGGCTGCCGGCGGCGTGGTACTCACTGGGGGCAGTTCACGCATGGAAGGCGTCATCGATCTGGCCGAGGAGGTTTTCCACACCCAGGTACGGCTCGGTGTTCCGCAGGGGGTGAGTGGCCTCGAGGATGCCCTGCGCAATCCCATCTACGCCACCGGCGTGGGACTACTGCTGTTTGGCCAGCGCCACCCCGGCAGCC
>DNIF01000248.1 GCA_003485715.1 Gammaproteobacteria bacterium | reverse complement strand
GCATCTTCCAGCCGGACAGCTACCTCTCGCTCGATTTGATGTCGGCGGAGGTCACGGTGCACCGCAGGAGCGCGGGTGAGTGCACGGCGGAGGGCATGCCTGCCATTCAGACCGAGCACCTGAAACTGGAACGCGGCGATGCGCTGATGCGCGAGGTCGAGAACTTCCTGGCGGCGGTCCGCGGCACCAGTCCAGTGGTGGTCTCGGGCCAGGATGGTGCCCGCGCACTCGAGGTGGCACTCCAGATCAACCGGTCTCTCTGATGCGTATCGCACTCCTCGCCGGGGAGGCCTCCGGCGATGTACTGGCTGCCGGACTCATCCACGAGATCCGTGCGCGCGAGCCGCAGGCGGAATTCTTCGGCGTCACCGGGCCGCAGATGCGGGCGGCCGGTTGCGAGAGCCTCGCCGACATCGACGAGCTCTCCATCATCGGTTTGTTCGAGGTCCTGCGGCATCTGCCGCGGCTGTGGTGCCTGCGTCGCAGGCTGGTGCAAGCGTGCCTCGCGCGGCGGCCGGATGTCGTGGTCGGGATCGACGCCCCCGATTTCAATCTGGGCCTGGAGCGGACCCTGCGTCGGCAGGGGCTCACTACCGTGCATTACGTGAGCCCCACGGTCTGGGCCTGGCGCCCTGGGCGCGTGCGGCGGGTGGTGCAGGCCGCGACACGCGTGCTGTTGCTCTTTCCCTTCGAGGCACGCTGGTATCGGCACACGCCCTGCGAACCGATCTACGTCGGCCATCCGCTTGCGGATGCCCTCCATCCGCCGCCGGAACGTGCAGCCAGCCGCGCGGCCCTCGGTCTGCCCCCGGCAGCCCGCGTGCTGGCCCTGCTGCCGGGCAGCCGGCATTCGGAGTGGAAGAATCATGCGGAGGCGTTTCTCGCCGCCGCTGCGCGACTGCGCGCACAGGATCCATCGCTCGAGGTGGTCATCGGGCTCGTCAACGAGCGCGCGGCCCGGCATTTCGAGGATCTCTGTGCCGCAGACCCGATCTGTGCCGGGTTCCGCTTCGTCACGGCTGACACCCACCGTGTGCTCGCGGCCGCCGACGTTGCGCTGCTGGTCTCGGGCACCGTGGCGCTGGAGGCGATGCTCATCGGGACGCCGATGGTGGTGGCCTACCGCATGGCAGCGGCCAGTTACTGGCTTGCGTTGCGTCTGGTGGGCATCCGTCTGTATGGATTGCCCAACATCCTGGCCGAGCGCCAGATCGTGCCGGAGCTCACTCAGGAGGCCGTGGAACCGGCGCAGCTCGCGGCGGCCGTGCAGGCATTGCTGGACAACCCCTCCTCCCGCGAGCAGTTGCGCGCCGAGTTTGCCACCCAGGCAGCCCGCTTGCGGCGCAACGCCAGCGTACGGGCCGCCGAGGCGGTGCTGGCCACCGCTGCGGGGCGTGCGGTCGCCTCGTGAAGGTTGCCGGCACACCCACCTGCGGGCCAGCGAATGGCGTGCTCATCGTCAGATCCGCTCTGCACCCAGCCTTGGCTCAGCAGCCGCAGGCCGGCGCATGACTGCAACCGTACTCATCGCGGGCGTGGATGAAGTCGGCCGTGGTGCCTTGGCGGGTCCGGTCGTCACCGCCGCCGTCGTCTGGCCTCCAGGACATCCTTGGCCGCAAGGTCTCGCCGATTCCAAGGCGCTCACGGCCCGGGCGCGCGAGCGGCTCGCGCTGGCCATCCGGGCCGGGGCCCTGGCGTGGTCACTGGGTCGGGCCGAACCTGGCGAGGTAGACGCACTGAATGTACTGGTGGCGAGCCTGCTCGCCATGTCGCGGGCGGTGGCGGCACTTGCGGTGCAGCCCGGTGAGGTGTGGGTGGACGGCAACCACGCGCCGGATTGTGGCCTGCCCGTTCGCACCATCATCGGTGGCGATGCCAGCGTGCCCGCCATCAGCGCCGCATCCATCCTGGCGAAGGTGGCGCGGGATGCGGAGATGACGGTGCTGGACCAACTCCATCCGGGCTACGGCTTTGCCCGCCACAAGGGCTATCCCACGCCTGATCACAAATCCATGTTGCAGAGTCGTGGGGTGAGTCCCGTTCATCGCCGCGCCTACGCACCGGTGCGGCAACTGCTGCTGGAGATCCCGTGAGCCGTCCGCGCTTCGTGCATCTGCAAGTGCACTCGGAATACTCGGTGGTCGATGGCCTCATCCGCATCGATGATCTGGTCGCGCGGCTGGCCGGCACGGGCATGGCCGCCGCGGCGCTGACCGAGCAGTGCAACCTGTTCTCGCTGGTGAAGTTCTATCAGGCGGCCGAACGGCGCGGCGTCAAGCCCATCATCGGCGCGGATCTCTATCTCGCACCGCAGGCGGGTGTGGGTCGGCGCACGCGCATCACCTGTCTGGTCGAAAACCTCGACGGCTATCGAACCCTCACCCGCTTGCTGTCACGCGCCTATATCGAGGGCAGCCGCGAGGGGCAGCCGGAGATCGCGCGCGAGTGGCTGCAGGCGGCGAATACCGGCCTCATCCTGCTCGCCGGTGGCCGCGAGGGCGACATCGGGCATCTGCTGCTCGCGGGGCAGATGGCGGAAGCCGAGCGACTGGCCCACGCCTGGCAGGCCGACCTCGGCGAGCGCTTCTGTCTGGCCATCACGCGCACCGGGCGCGCTGGTGAGGAGGAATATCTGCGTGCCGCGGTACCGCTGGCTGCGCGGCTCGGGATCCCGCTGGTGGCCACCAACGATGTGCGTTTCCTCGCGGCGGCAGACTTCTCCGCTCACGAGGCGCGTGTGTGCATCT
>DNIF01000080.1 GCA_003485715.1 Gammaproteobacteria bacterium | reverse complement strand
AGGACACCAACACCCACATGCCGCTGGACTCGGCCACCTTCGAGGGCCTCTGCCGCGTCACCCGCGACATCCTCGACGGCCTCACGCCGCGCGAGGCGAAGGTGTTGCGCATGCGCTTCGGCATCGACATGAACACCGATCACACCCTGGAGGAGGTCGGCAAGCAGTTCGATGTCACCCGCGAGCGCATCCGCCAGATCGAGGCCAAGGCCCTGCGCAAGCTCCGGCACCCGACCCGCTCGGAGGTGCTGCGCAGCTTCCTCGAATGAAGCGCTCGCCCGCCTCCCGCCGCTTTGCGGCAGGGCACGCGGCGCCGCTGGCATGGCAACATCGCTCCGGCCAACAGGGCCGGAGCGTCATCGAGTTGTGGGCCTGTAGCTCAGCCGGTTAGAGCAGGGGACTCATAATCCCTTGGTCCTGGGTTCGAATCCCAGCGGGCCCATTGCATGGCCGACCTTCCGTCATCCCCGCCAAGGCGGGCATCCAGACCTTCCGTGACGATTGCGTGACGACTGGAACCCCGCCTGCGCGGGGATGACGGAGGGGGCGTGGTTGTCGAAGTGGCTGTCGGATGATACCAGGCTGTTCAGCAGCGTCATGGTGCCGTGGTTGTCGATCCCCTCGCGCGAGGACAACACCCCGGGCATTGTTGGCGGCACCCCCAGGCTACTCACTGAACCCTGCCCGATCACGAAGACATTGCCGTGGTTCTCGACCACGCCGCTCGTCACCGTGCCGCTCAGGTAGATATCGTTGTTGGCCAACTTGGCCGCGCGCGTGGTGCCGATGACATGGCGCTCGATGCGGCCGTTGCCACCGAGGTCGCCGATGCGGACGAAGTCGACACCGCTGCTGCCCCATCGACAATCCCGCCGGTTCGACAACGATCGGCCGGCGGGCACTGCGGCACGCGGGCGATCCGCACCGGACGCGAAACACCCCATGCTGGCTATACTGGCCCGGGTATGGTCGTCACCGTGCCGTCACGTGAATGGTGTATCCGTCCCCCGTACAACCTCCTGCCGCGCCGACCCGCCTGGCTTCATCGAACGTCCCGCTCCACTCAGGCAAACTACCGGAACGATCATGTCAGTCTCCATCAAGACACTGGGCATCGACCGCCTCGCGGTTGAGGATCGGCTGCGTCTCGTGGAACAAATTTGGGACAGCATCGCCGCTGATAGCGCGGCCGTCCCGCTAACCAATCCCCAGCGCGTGGAGCTTGATCGGCGCATTGCCGATCACGAGGCAAATCCAGACGACATTGTTTCCTGGGAAGACGTCAAGGCATCGGTATCTGAACGCCTTGAACGATGACCTGCAAGGTCTTCTTTCGGCGCGCTGCGCAACGCGAGTTCGGCGATGCTGTGTTGTGGTATGAAGAGCGGCGCGTCGGACTCGGGCGGGAGTTCAGAGCGGAGATAGAGCGCGCCATCGAGTCGGTTGCACACAATCCCTCGCGCTTCCCGCTCATGCACCGGGACATCCGCTGTGTTCGCGCTCGTCGCTTCCCTTACTCCGTGTTCTTCCGCGTCGAACCCATGAGGGTTGTCGTACTCGCAGTGTTTCACGCACGAAGAGACCCGCTCATCCGGCAGGGCCGAGCATGAGTGCGGTCGTCCCTTGCGATCCTGCTTAGCACACGACAGCGGAGCTGCTCCATGCGTCCGCTGCACGCCACCACGGGCACATGGCGTGAGCCTGTAATCCCCTTGGGCCTCCTCGTTGGTACTGTATCGGAGGCATTCGTGCCGGTTGGCGCTTTGCATGAACCCGCTTCGCCCGGCACCTCGGCGCGGACTGACTCGTGAGTCGCATCGATCAGGGCAGCCTGCTGTAGCCCCGATCACCCGGCATGACCTCGATCCGGGGGCACTTGCCGATTCGAGCCGTTAGTTGAGTCGCGTGCTGCGGTGCGGTCGCCCCCTCCACCCGAGGGACCCCCCGCCCTGACGCCGTTCAGGTGACGCTGATCATGGCGGGAGGTGCAGGTGACGCCACGCTTGCCGCATGCCCGCCGACATCCTCTTCGACCCCGAACTGCTCGCCCGCTACGACCGGCCGGGGCCGCGCTACACCTCCTATCCGACGGCGCCACATTTCACCGAGTACTTCGGTGCCCTCGCCCTCGAACAGTGCATCGAGCGCAGCAACCAGGACCCGATCCCGCACCGGCTGTCGCTCTACGTGCATGTGCCCTTCTGCGAGAGCCCCTGTTTTTATTGTGGCTGCAACCGGGTCATCACCCGCGACCGTTCGCGGGGCGAAGCCTACGTGCAGAGCGTGCTCGCCGAGGCCGTGCGGATCGCCGAGCGCATCGATCCCGACCGCGAGGTCGTGCAGTTGCACTTCGGTGGCGGCACCCCGACCTTCCTCGAGCCCGAAGGCATCGCAGGCCTCATCCGTGTGCTTGACAGCGAGTTCCCGCTCGCCACCTCGGAGGAGCGGGACTTCTCCATCGAGGTCGATCCACGCACGCTCTCGCCCGATGGGCTTGCCGCCCTCGCCGAGGCCGGCCTGAATCGCGTGAGTCTGGGTGTGCAGGATTTCGATCCTGCCGTGCAGGAGACCATCAACCGGATCCAGACGCTGGAGGAGACGGCTGCCCTCGTCCATGCGGCGCGGCAGGCACGGATGCGCTCGGTCAACATCGATCTGGTCTACGGCCTGCCTGAGCAGACCCGCGAACGCTTCAGCGACACCCTCGATGCCGTGCTCTCGCTGTCACCCGATCGGCTGGCCATCTACGGCTATGCGCACATGCCGCAGATGTTCAAGGCCCAGCGCCGCTTCAGTGCGGAGCAACTGCCCACCGGCCCGCAACGGCTGGGACTGCTGCAACTGGCGATCGAGCGTCTGACCGTAGCCGGCTATCGCTACATCGGCATGGACCACTTCGCCCGCCCGGATGACGAGCTGGCACGCGCACAGGAACGCCACGCGCTGCACCGCAACTTCATGGGGTACACCACCCACGCCGATTGCGATCTCATCGGCCTCGGTGTGAGTGCCATCAGTCAGATCGACGACAGTTACAGCCAGAACCCGCGCGAGATTGCGGATTACGAGTCCCGCCTCGCCAGCGGCGGGCTACCCACCTGGCGCGGCCTGCGCATGTCTGACGACGACCGCATCCGCGCCGATGTCATCCAGCAGGTGATGTGTCAGGGAGAGGTTGATTTCAATCTGCTCGCGGCGCGCCATGTCGTGGAGTTCATGCCCTACTTCGCGCGCGACCTCCCGCGACTCGCGCCGCTCATCGAAGATGACCTCGTGGTACTCGAAGAACGCCGTCTGCGTGCGACGCCACGCGGGCGTTTATTACTGCGGAACATCGCCGCCTGTTTCGATCGCTATCTGCACGAGGGTGGGGCGGGTACGCATTCGCGGTCGATCTGAGCCGCAACAGTCCGCCGCTTGCGCAGAGCGGCAGGCCCCATACACCGCCCCCCCGAGATCCCGGGCCGCGCGCTCGGGCTCATCCCTTGAGCCTCCTGCATCCGAAGCTCCGCAACGTGACCTGACCCACGTGGTGAGGCACTGCGCCGGCAAGCCGTGCTCGGATTCAGCCGATCAGCGTCGGCTCTCTGGAGCACCCGGTGCGAATCCCCACCGGATCCGGATGCGAACACCATGGCCCCTCAGCGCGCAAACATTGCCTGCCTTTTCACCCTCATTCTCGGCGGGTGTGCCTCCAACCCGGACAAGCTGCCAACCAGCTACGTGTCACCCTTCAAGTACCGCGACTACGACTACGAGCAGATCGCGCTCGAGATGGAGAATGTCTCCTCTCGCTCACGCCTGCTTTACAACCAGCTCGCGAAGGAACGCAGCGCCGACAACATGCAGATGGGCGTGGGGCTGGTGCTGTTCTGGCCGGCCCTGTTCTTCCTCGAGGGCGGTGACGGGCCGCAGGCGGCCGAGTTTTCACAGATGAAGGGCGAATTCGAGGCCCTGCGGCAGAACTCGGTAGTGAAGAAGTGCGACCTCGACATCCCCTCGCCCCAGCAGATCATGGAGGCGGCGGCCGAGGAGGAGCGGGCAACTCGGAAGCGTCAGCAGCAGTCGGGGCCTCTGCGCCATTGAAGTGAAGTGCGGACGAGCGGTCGATCCCGCTTACTCCGCTGTCGCGTTGCTTTCCTGCTCCGGGGCGACCCCGCCAAGGGTTGTGCCCACCGCACCCTGCGCCTGCCCTTCGGGCAGGGTGCCGCCCACCGGCAGCGTCTCTACCTCGCGCAGGCGGCGCTCGATGGCGCGCGTGCGCACGCCGGTCTGGCCGAGGGTCTCGCTGGCGCGGCCAAGGTGTTTTTCTACTTCGGTGAGCACGGCAGCGAACTTCTCGAACTCCGTCTTCACCATCCCCAGCACCTGCCAGACCTCGGCGGCGCGCTGTTCGATGGCCAGGGTGCGAAAGCCCATGCGCAGGCTTGACAGCATCGCCGTGAGGGTGGTGGGGCCCGCCAGCACGATGCGGTAGCGGCGCTGCACCTCATCCATCAGCATGGTGTTGCGCAGGATCTCGGCGTGCAGGCCCTCGGTGGCGAGGAACAGGATGGCGAAGTCCGTGGTGTGCGGCGGCTGCACGTACTTCTCGCTGATCGCTTTCGCCGCTACCAGCACACTGCGCGCGAG
>DNIF01000214.1:877-4183 GCA_003485715.1 Gammaproteobacteria bacterium | reverse complement strand
CCGCTGGCGGTCTCCTCGAACACCCGCTTGCAGCCGGCCGCATCGAGCGCGCGCCGCTGCGCGGCGTTCGACTGGTCGTCGCCCTTCGACACGCGGGCATAACCGATCAGATAGGGTTCGCGCGTCATCTGCGTCTCTTTCACAAACGGCCGTATCTGGAGGCGGAAACAGCATGCACCAATTTCCGCAGCCTTGGGTCTTTCACAATCCTCTTTCACTAAGCCAACAAAAGGCAAGAGGTTTTTGGAGGATGAAACATGCCCGCACGTATTCCGATGACCCAGCGGCAGCGCGCCGCGTTGCTTGCTTTGCCCGACAGCGAGGCGGCGGTGGTGCGACATCATGGCCTCGATGCCGAGGACCTTGCTGCGATCGGCTTCGCACGCACTCCGGCGACCCGCTTGAGCTATGCCCTGCAACTCTGCTGCCTGCGCTATCCGGGGCGACATCTGCGCACAGGCGAGCTGTTGCCTGCAATCATGCTCGACCACATCGCCGAACAGGTCGGAGTGGATGCAGGCGTCGTCGCCGACTTCGCGCGGCGAGCGCCGACCCGCTACGATCAGCTTGCCGCCATCAAGGCGCGCTTCGGATTCACCGATCTGAGCCGGCCAGCGCGCGGCATCATGATGACTTGGCTGGAAACCGAAGCCATGGCTATCGTGGACGGGCGCATTTTGCTTGATCGATTGCTGGACGAGCTGCGCACGCGACGCATCGTCATCCCTGGCATCAGCGTCGTTGAGCGGATGGCGGCCGAGGCGATGCTTCGGACGGAAACCGATCTGGTCGCCGCGGTCGATGCTAAACTCGATGCGGATATGCGTCAGCGTCTCGATATGCTGATCGATGAGAAGGTACATGACCGGCAGAGCCGCTTGTCCTGGCTGCGCGAACCAGAGCCCCGCGTCGCGTCAGCCTCGCTTGCCGAAATCCTCGAGAAGGTCGCGATAATCCATAGGACCGGTATTTCCAGCATTCCGGTCGATCCCCTGCACGAGCCCCGCCTGACGCAGTTCGCCCGCGAAGGCGTGCGATATACAGCCCAGGCTTTCCAACAGATGCGCGTCTCCCGCAGGCGGGTCATCCTGCTTGCAACGCTGCGCGAGATGGAGGCCACGCTTACCGACGCGGCGATCGCCATGTTCAGCGCCTTGATGGGACGCGCTCACCTTCGTGCTCGCAAACGCCTGGAGCAGAGGGTCGCGATTTCGGGACGCGAAGGCCGCGATCGGCTGATGCGGATCGCCACTGTGCTGGAAACAGTTAGCCAGGCAGCACGCGCCGGCGGAGATATCGGTGCGGCCCTCAGGGATATCGTGCCTCTCGACATGCTCGATGCTGATGCCGCAATCATCCGTCGTACCGCGGCACCTCACAGGGACGATGTGCTGAGCGAGATCGCAGCCGAATACCGGACCTTCAAGCGAACAGGGCCTCTATTCCTGCAAGCGCTCGATTTCCACGGTCGGGCCGGCACCGCGGCATTGCGCGACGCGATGGCGATCCTGTCGAATCTTGATGGCGACTGGCGCAAGCCCCTCCCTGCCGACGTTCCGCTCGGTCATGTCGAGCGGCGCTGGCACCGCCATGTCGTGGTCGCCGGCAAGATCGACCGGACGCACTGGGAGATGGCGACTTACGGCGCGCTCACCAATGCACTGGCCTCGGGTGATATCTGGGTGCCGAGGTCAAGGCTGCACAGGTCGCTGGACGTGCTGCTCGCGCCGTTATCCGGCGCAGCGCTGCAACCGCCGTTCTCGCTCGGTAATCCACACGCATGGCTCGATCAGCGCGCCGCGCAGCTCGACAGCGCCTTGCGCGACGTCGCCCACAATCTGGCCGGACGCGATGCTGCCCTGTTCGCTGGCGAGCGATTGCGATTTCCCAAGGAACTGAAGGACGATGATGCCAGGCACGACGAAGGACGGCGCCTGACGCTTGCCTGCTACGACATGCTGCCTGCCACGCGTATCACCGACGTGTTGTCGCAAGTCGAACGCTGGACCGGCTTCACCCGGCACTTCGGGCACGTCTCGACCGGGTTGCCGCCTGGCGATGAGCAGGCCTTCCTCGCCACTCTGATTGCCGAAGCGACCAATCTTGGGCTGTCGCGCATGGCCGAGGTATGCGGCGCAGGGTCACGCCGCGCGCTGCTGCGCATGCAGACATGGCACATGCGCGAGGAAACCTTTCGGGCGGCGCTCGCCTGTCTGACCGACGCCATCCACGCCGAGCCGATCGCCGCCTGGTTTGGGCAAGGACACCGGGCTTCCGCGGATGGCCAGGCCTTCTACCTGGGCGGGCCGGGCGAAGCCGGCGGAGCGGTCAACGCCCATTATGGTCGCGACCCAGTGGTCAAGATCTACACCACCATCACCGACCGCTACGCGCCGCTGCACCAGACGGTGATCGCCGGCACGGCAGGAGAAGCCATCCATGCGCTCGATGGGCTCCTCGGCCATGACAGCAACGCCGATCTGACCGCGCTGCACGTCGATGGAGGCGGCGTTTCCGACATCGTATTCGCGACGATGCATCTCCTCGGGCTCGATTTCGAGCCGCGCATTCCTCGCCTGTCCGACCGGCGCCTCTACGCTTTCGAACCCTCGAAGCGCTATGGCAGGCTTGCGCCACTGTTCGGTCACAGGCTCAACCGGGACCTGATCGTCAGCCACTGGCCCGATATTGAACGTGTCATTGGCGCGATCCGTCACCGCACCGTCACGCCATCGTTGATCCTGAAGAAGCTGTCCGCCTACCGCCAGCAGAACAGCCTCGCTGCGGCGCTGCGGGAGATCGGGCGGATCGAGCGCACGCTGTTCACGCTCCGCTGGTTCGAGGATCCGGCTCTGCGCCGTACCGTCACTGCCGAGTTGAACAAGGGCGAGGCCCGCAACAGCCTTGCCCGGGCGGTCGCCTTCCATCGGCTCGGCCGTTTTCGCGACCGTGGCCTGGAGAACCAGCAGACCCGAGCGGCCGCGCTCAACCTCGTCACCGCAGCGATTATCCTGTTCAACTGTCGCTATCTGGGGCGCGCCGTCGACGAAATGCGTCGTCGAGGAAGCCCCATCGATCCAGCTATGCTGTCCCGGCTCTCGCCGTTGGGTTGGGATCGCATCAATCTCACCGGCGATTATGTCTGGTCCGATCACCTCGATCTCGACGCCAACGGCCTCATGCCGCTGCTCATCAAACCGCTACCGTGAATCCGTGTCCTGATAATGCACAGGGGCCATCATGGGGATGCCGGGTGGGAGGATCGCATAGCGATCCGGGGCGGCCGAAGGCCGCGAGCCGGCGGGG
>DNIF01000214.1:0-560 GCA_003485715.1 Gammaproteobacteria bacterium | reverse complement strand
CGAAGGCCGCGAGCCGGCGGGGCGAAGCCCCAAGAGGCGGTGTTTTCTTCGTCTCGACCGTGCCGGAAGCGCGGCGACTGAAAGTTATCCACAGGGCGGCCTAGTGTTAATATATGGGTTTAGAGTCGTGTTACGGGTTTTTGGCGTCTCTTCATCATGTTGAAAATATTGGATAAAATCGCGTATTTTCATCTCAAGGTGAATCCGCTCTGACGAAAAGGCGAATCCAGAGTGACGATAGGGTGAATCCACTGTGACGATAGCTCTGGCCCTCCAAGCGTAATCGAAATGACGATAACGTGGGGGTGAATCTGAAATGACGATAATCCGCTTGCGTATGTGAAATGACGATAGTAGCTGTGGCGTTAGTGAAATGACGATAGACCCCGCCCCCTCCCTGTTTGACGCGCCGATCGCCGCGCCGTCTTCGGCCGTGGACGGCGACGATCGCACGCCGCTGCTGCCGGTGCGGCACCCCAACCAGGACTTGTTCATCTGCGATGTTCTCGACGCCATCCCCAAGGACGACATGGCTTCGATGGAGCATCCGGTTTTCTCGC
>DNIF01000245.1 GCA_003485715.1 Gammaproteobacteria bacterium | reverse complement strand
CACCACCCCGTCATCCCCGCACCACCCCGTCATCCCCGCGCAGGCGGGGATCCAGTGAGGACGAACGAGGGACACGCCCCGGTCTTCACGACGCGGGCAAGCCACCGCGAGTTATCGCCCGAGTGGTGACCTGCGTCGTTGGCCACCCGGAAGCGGCTGTTGTCACCGATGTTCACAATGTCGGTGCGTGCCGTCCTGCGCATGGCCGTGTCGGGCGTTGATCCTGCGATCACATGGGGGTAGCGTGCGGGACACGTGGCGTGTGCCCCTGTCAGTGCCGCCAGTCGGCTCCGCGTCAGTGGTGACGAAATCGCGCGGCGGCGTCGCTCCACCGGGCCGCACCGGCGTCTCCCGCAGTGTTCAGTGTCATCCCCCAACCCGAGGCCCAGCATGCCGAGCCGCGCACGTCCAGAGCGTCGACGCCGCCCCGGCCTCGCTCCCGGTGTGAGGTCACGCCCTGACCACGCCACCAGGCAGCAGCCTGTGGCGACGCAGCATCCGCTGGCCCTGGCCGTCTTCCTCGCGCTTGCCCCCCCCGGTGCCGCCCTTGCCAATCCCGAGGGCCTGAGCGTGCAGTCCGGCACGGCCGCGGTGCACACCCCCGATCCGCACACCCTCGAGATCCACAACAGCGCCGGTGCGGTCCTGCACTGGGAGAGCTTCAACATCGGGGTGAACGACGTCACCCGCTTCGTGCAGCCGAGCGTCAGCTCCACAGTGCTGAACCGCGTGGTCGGAGGCAATCCCTCCGAGATCCTCGGGCAACTGCAATCCAACGGCCGCGTCTACCTCATCAACCCGAACGGCATCCTGTTCGGTCAAGGTGCGCGGATAGACGTCGCCGGCCTCATCGCCTCCACGCTCGATCTGCCGGATGCGGACTTCCTCGCCGGGCGCATGGCCTTCACCGCCAACGGCAACCCGGGATCCGTGGTCAACCACGGCTACATCAAGGCCGGTCCGGGCGGCGAGGTGGTGCTCATCGCACCGCAGGTGCAGAACAGCGGCATCATCGAGACCCCGGGTGGCGTCCTGCTGCTGGCCGCCGGACGCAGCGTGACCATCGAGACCCTGGACCTCGATCACATCCGCTTCGAGGTCCGCGCGCCCGACGACACCGCGGTCAACCTCGGCCGCCTCATCGCCGAGCGCGGTGCCATCGGCCTGTTCGGCTCGCGCGTCACCCAGGGTGGGCACGCCGAGGCCAACAGCATCGGCCGTGATACCGCCGGACGCATCGTCATCGGGGCGGCAGAGGACATCACCCTCACCGCCGCCTCCATCACCACGGCTAGCGGCACCGATGGCGCAGGCGGCGGCGAGATCCGCATCGAGGCGGGCGGGCGGGTGGAGAGCAGCGGCCTGGTGGACGCCAGCGGCAGCAGCGGCGGCGCGATCGACGTCATCGCCGGCCACACCGCAGCCGTCAGCGGCACCGTTGCCGCCACATCGTCCGCGGGTCAGGGCGGTCGCATCGACATCAGCGGTCGCGAGCAGACCCGCCTGAGCGTGGCCGAGGTCGATGCCTCCGGTGCCACCGGCGGCGGGCGGGTGCGCGTGGGCGGCGAGTGGCAGGGCGGACGGGCCCTGGCCGCGGACGAACTCCCCAATGCGCGCAGCACGGCGGTTGATGCCGAGACGCGCATCAGCGCGCGCAGCACCGGCACGGCGGGTGACGGCGGCGAGGTGGTGGTGTGGTCCGACGCCGGTACCGACTACGCCGGCCACATCGATGCACGCCCTGGCACGGAGACGGGGTTGGGCGGGCGGGTGGAGGTCTCCTCACCGGGCCGCTTCCGCTTCGGCGGCACCATCGCCGCAGGGATCGCCGATCGCTTCGGCGAGGTGCTGCTCGACCCCGCCTTCATCCGCATCGTGGATGTGGGCGGAACCCCTGCGAGCACCCTCGTGCCCTTCGCTGACCTGCCCGCCGATACCCTCGACCTCGCCCGCGATTCCCTGACCGCCCTGCTCGCGGGTGGCAACCGGGTACGCCTGCAGGCGAACAGCGACATCGACGTCCTCGCCGCGATCAGCGTGGATGCCGCAGGTGCTGGCGGCGAGCTCCACCTGACGGCCGGCCGCTCGGTCAACTTCCGCGCCGATGTGAACCTCGACGGCGGCTCGCTCTTCGTCACGGCCAACGCCACTGCCGCCGATGGCGTGCTCGATGCCCACCGCGCGGCCGGCGCCGGCGCGATCCTCGTGGCGGGGGGGGTGAACCTCGACACCCGCGGCGGCACGCTCGGCTTCGAGGTGAAGGACGGTGCAGGCATCGGTCTGGCCGAAGCCGGCGGCATTCTGCTCGACCTCGGCAGCCGCGTGGCCACGCTGGGCGGCGACCTCCGCTTCAGCACCAATCGGCTGGATCTGGCAGCGACCGCCACGGTCGATGCGGGGGGTGGCCAGGTGACGATCGCCCCCTTCGACTTCGAGACGGTGGTCGAGGTGGGTGGGCTCGATGCCGCGAACGTACTCGGCATCGCCCTGGAAGAACTCCAGCGCATCGTCGGCGCGGCCACGCTCACCCTGGGGCAGGCCGATGAGGTGACCGGCCTCGGCAGCGCGCTGCGGGTGGTGGCCGACCTCGAGCGCGTGCACTTGGATCCCGCGGTCACCACCCTCGCCCTCGAGGGCACCCTCATCGAGATCGCAGCGAACATCCGGCTCGACGCCGGTGCCGGCGGTCCGGCCGTCACACTCTCGCTCTCGGCCATCGACGAGACCACGCTCGCGGCGGGCACCGGCAGTCGCGAGGTTGACCTGGGCACGGGTGAGGTGC
>DNIF01000004.1 GCA_003485715.1 Gammaproteobacteria bacterium | reverse complement strand
CAGCCGCCTGCGCGGCCTGTTCCATGGCTGCATGCAGGGACGCACCATGTATGTCATCCCCTTCTGCATGGGGCCCGTGGACGCGCCTGCCGCCCGCATCGGTGTGGAACTCAGCGACTCGCCCTACGTGGTGGCCAACATGCACACCATGGCCCGCGTGGGTGCCGCCGTGCTGGAACGTCTGGGCACCGAGGGTCAGTTCGTGCCCTGTCTGCATTCGGTCGGTGCTCCCCTGACGAACGGTCGCGCGGATGTCGCCTGGCCCTGCGATCCGGCCAATCGGCACATCGTGCATTTCCCGGAGACCCGCGAGATCTGGTCCTACGGATCGGGCTACGGTGGCAACGCCCTGCTCGGCAAGAAGTGCCTTGCACTGCGCATCGCTTCGGTGATGGCCCGTGACGAAGGCTGGTTGGCCGAGCACATGTTCATCATCAAGGTGACGAATCCAGAGGGGCGCGTGCGCTACTTCGCTGGTGCCTTCCCCAGCGCCTGTGGCAAGACCAATCTCGCCATGCTCACCCCCACTCTGCCGGGCTGGCGTGTGGAAACCATCGGCGACGACATCGCCTGGCTCGGCTTTGGTGCAGACGGCCACCTGCGCGCCATCAACCCGGAGGCCGGCTTCTTTGGCGTGGCACCCGGTACCGGGCGGACTTCCAATCCGAACGCCATGGACACCCTGGGTGGCAACATCATCTACACCAACGTCGCAACCACGGCCGACGGCGATGTGTGGTGGGAAGGCAAGTCGAAGCCCGTGCCGGAGGGACTCATCGACTGGCAAGGCCGACCCTGGGTCCCTGGCTCGGGTGGGCCGGCGGCGCACGCCAACGCCCGCTTCACGGCCCCGGCGAGTCAGTGCCCGGTCATCGCCCCCGAGTGGGATGACCCGCATGGCGTGCCGATCTCGGCCATCCTGTTCGGCGGTCGGCGTGCCGGCGTAGTACCTCTGGTGAACGAGGCGCGGGACTGGGCGCATGGCGTGTTCCTCGGCTCCAGCGTGGTTTCCGAACAAACCGCAGCGGCCGAGGGCGAGATCGGCGCGCTGCGACGCGACCCGATGGCCATGCTGCCCTTCTGCGGTTACAACATGGCCGACTACTGGTCGCACTGGCTCTCGCTCGCCGCCCGGCCCGGTGCCGAGCTGCCGCGCGTCTTCTACGTGAACTGGTTCCGCAAGGATGCGCAGGGGCGTTTCCTGTGGCCCGGCTTCGGCGACAACGCCCGCGTGCTCGCCTGGATCTTCGGGCGCTGCGACGGCAGCGCCGAGGCCACGGAAACCCCGATCGGGTGCCTGCCACCGCGGGACGCGCTCCCGCTCGAGGGCCTCGACATCGACCCCACCGCCCTCGACACCCTGCTCGCCGTGGATGCGGAGGGCTGGCGCGCGGAATCACGCTCGATCCGCGACTTCTATCGCCAGTTTGGCCACCGCGTACCACGCCGGCTCATCGAGGAGGCCGAAGCGCTGGAGGCACGCCTGAGTCGCCCGACCAGCATGATCAAGGCGTCCGAGCCGGTGGCGCGCCCGCTCGCGGTACCGGTGGAGCAGGCGCTGCGCTGATCGGCCTGCGGCAGGGCCGGACCCAAGCCCGGCTGCCGGCTGCGCCGGGCCCTCACGAGCGGCGGCCGGGATCCCCCGGCATCCCCCACATCTCACTCATCCCGCCCCCGACAAGGACACCCGGGGGGCAGGCGGTGGCGGGGACCGAGCAACGCTCCCTCGTGCGGCTCGACTCCATCGTCATCCCCGCGCAGACGGGGATGACGGGGTGCGCGGGATGACGGCCCCGCTGGCCAGTCGGGGGCCGGAGGTGGGCCAGGCCGCCCATGCCGCGCCTCGGCAAGGCGGCACCTCGATCATGACAAGCGCATGACCGCTTCATGAAGATTGTGTGAATGCGTGACCCCGTTCACACAGGCGCTGTCGCTGATAGGACACACAGTGCTAGGGTCGGCCTCGGTTGGTGTCGCCTGCGCGCCGGCCGGTTCCGCGACGGCGGCAAGCCATCTGCATCCACTTCATTGATGATCGAGGAAGAAACCCATGAATGCATCCCGCGTCCTTCTTGCTTCTGCCCTGTCACTCATGTTCAGCACCGCCGCCTGGGCGACCGGGCCAGGGCACGGCGCGCCCTGTGCCGGCCTGCCGGACCACGCCCAGCTCAAGGCCGCGCTCACGGCCGCCACCACGACCGAGACCAGCGGGCTTGACCTGCAGATGTGGGGCACGGTCGTGAACCGTGATGGCGTTGTCTGCGCCGTCGCCTTCACCGGCGCTGACCGCGGTGCCCAGTGGCCCGGCAGCCGCGTGATCTCGGCGCAGAAGGCCAACACCGCCAACGCCTTCAGCCTCGATGGCCTCGCCCTGTCCACCGCCAATCTCTACGGCCCGGTGCAGGGGACCTCGCAGGCGACCCAGCTCGGTGGCAGCCTTTACGGTCTGCAGCACTCCAACCCGGTCGACCCGGCCGTCGCCTACGGCGGCAACCCCGCCCTCTACGGCCAGGCCCGCGATCCGATGGTCGGTCGCCGCATCGGCGGTGTGAACGTCTTCGGCGGCGGTCTGGCGCTGTACAACAGCGCCGGTCGGGTCATCGGTGCCATCGGTGTCTCCGGTGACACGTCCTGCGCCGACCACCACATCGGCTGGCGCGCCCGCAACAATCTGATGCTCGACTTCGTGCCGGGCGGCGTGTCCGGCGACAACACCCGCCCCGACAACATCGTCTATGACGATCAGGGCGGTGACAACAACGCCGTGACCGACGGCTTCGAGCAGCCCACCTGCATCAATACGGCGGCCCGTACCCAGTTGCCGGTCGTCCGCTTGGTGGCACCGCCCGCACCCTGAGATTCAGAGACCTGAGTCGTTACCGTGACCACGCGGGGACGTCCGTCCCCGCGTGGTTACTCCCGCCCTGCGAACGCCCAACCCGGAGCCCCGTCCCATGGCCCTCAAGTCCTGCTGGCTCGCCTGCCTGTTCCTGCTCACGACCGCTGCCATCGCCCCTGCCCGGGCCGCCACTTACATCGAGACCTTCAACGTCGAGAACAACACACTCGCCGGTGCCGAGGGGATTCTCGCCCACGACGACCTCATCATCGGTCGCCGCGGTGGCAGCCTTCTCGATGACGAGAGCATCGACTTCTACCGCTTCGATTTCATCCCCGAGGGGCTGGTGCTGCTCCTCGACCTCACCCTCTCCCCGCACGACATCGAGCTCGCCAGGACCCCACCACGGATGGACCTCTACCTCGACGATGGTTTCGGCGGCTTCGAGATCCTCGCCTCGCCCAACCTCGTGAGCACCGGCAGTTTCATCTCCTTCCTCGTGGATCTCACCGGCCCCTTCTTCCTCGGCGTGAGCGGCTCGCCCTACGATCCCGAGTCCCTGATGGAGCCACCCCAAGACACCAACCTCACTTACACGGTGGGGATCCAGGTGGTGCCGGTACCGGCGGCCGTGTGGATGCTGGGCTCCGCCTTGGCGGCAACGGGCCTGTTCGGCCGTCGGCGCGGCTGATTGGTGCGACCATGCCGGGCGCGCGGGGCATGGAGGCCCCGCAGCCTTGGCGACCGGGTGGTATGGACGTCGTCAGCGTCGACTCACAGCACCACACCCGCCACCTGGCCGACGAGCTGCGTGGTGACGCTCAGCAGGGCGTCGAGGCCGATGAGCAGGCCGACCACCAGCAGCGTGTTGAACAGCACCTTGCCCAGCCGGTAGGCAGCGGGATGGTGCGGCTTCAAGCGCCGGAGCCTGCCCAACACGGGGGCGACCCAGGTGAAGACCCGGTTGACGATCCCACGATGATCGCCCGGCAGGTTGGGCACCACCGTGTGCGCCACCAGCGCGCGCAGCAGCCGATTGAGGATGCGCCCGGGGAGATTCAGCGGGCGCTCGAGATCGCACATGAGAATGATGCGATCCCGCTCCGTGTCGTTGCGGGCATGGTGCAGGTAGGTCTCGTCGAAGACGAAGCCCTCACCGTCACGCCAGGTGTGTAGCTCGCCATCCACCTCGATCGAGCAGCGCGGATCGTTCGGCGTGCTGAGACCCAGGTGCAGCCTGAGTGAACAGGCCAGCGGATCGAGATGGCGCGTGATGCGCGCACCCGCCGGCAGCCGCGTGAACA
>DNIF01000240.1 GCA_003485715.1 Gammaproteobacteria bacterium | reverse complement strand
GTCCAGGCGAAGTAGATCTCCTCACCATCGCGCAACATCTGTGGCACGCCGGTATCGCGACCGGCCGGCAAGGACAGCAGCACGCGCGGGGCATGCAGGGCACCGGTGCGGGTGATGCGGCGTGCGGTCAATGCCGTCGTCTGCCCATCGCTGGACGCAGCCAGCCAGGCGGCCAGCGCGTGGGTGTCGTCGAGCCAGATGGCCGCGACCCGCCCGAGCGGATCGTCCACATCCAGATTGAGGGCCGGCGAGAAGGTGCGACCGGCGTCGCTCGAGAGGGCCGCCCTCACCCGCGGGCGGCCGGCTGCCGCCGTGTACCAGGTGACGAGCAGCCTCTGCCCCGCAACGGCCACGGCCGGGCCGTTCACCGGACACCCGGCGATCTGCCAGCCCTCACTGCCGAGTTCAGCGGTCGCGGACCAGACACCAGCGTGCCTGAATGCCAGGCGGTGGTCGCGGACCTCCGCCTCGGTCCGCCCACGCCAGGCGGCGACGGCCCCATCCGCCAGGGTGGCCACCGCCGGCCAGCAGCAGGTGCAGGTGTTGTCATCCAGCACCTCCTCCGCCCCCAGACGGCCGTCCGCATAAATGCGCGCAAACCGGAGCGAGAACTTGCCGGATGGGTGCGTGTGGTTCGGGTCGGGGTGCGTGTCGGCGCCTGTCCCGAGGCCTGGGTCGGGATTCCGGTCCGGGTTCGGGCCGGCCTTCGGATCCGCCTGCGCGATAGTGAACTCGCGACCGTCCAGCCAGATGAGCCCGGCGGCATCGGCATCCCGGAACAGCACGCCGAAGCCATGCTCGGCGGCCACGCCGTCCCGGTGGGGCGGGCCGATCTCGCGCCAGTGTTCACCCGCATCGGTGGAGACGGCCAGCGCGATGTCATAGGCGTAAGCCGCCCCGCCCGGATGCAGCACCAGCCAATGCGCCACCCAGAAATCATCGCGGATGGCGACCACCGAGGGGAAATCGGCCCAGTTCACGAACCAGCCGGCACCCCGCGCCACCGTACCCTGCCGCTCGACCCGGCCATCCTTCAGCACGGCGAAGCGCAGTGCATGACCTGCCCCGTCAGGTTCCACCCAGCTCAGGAGCGCCCCACCTGCCGGTATGGCAGTGAGTCGCGGCAACCGCGCCCCCGGGCCGTGGGGCGTGCTCACCGGCGTCAGCGTCGGGGGTCGTTCGCTCTGGAACCAGATGTGCGCGGCCAGGCTGAGGCAGAGAAGCAGCAGCACGAACAGACCCAGGCGGTGCGCAGGCAAAGCCACGCGGCGCGCAGCGGCCGCGGACCGGAGGGCCACACCCAAGCTCGGTGCCTGCATCGTCGGTGGCTTCCGTCTCCTGACTCAAGCGGCGAACGCTGATCGAATAGAGGTCATGCAGGCGCCATGCAGCGCGCCTCGGGAGCTGAGAGCTTTGCGTTCAAGAGGGAGCACCGGGGATTGAGATCTGCGGTTCAGTCCCGGGCGCCGGCTTGACTTCAATCGTGCAGGCTAACCCGGGGTCGGTGCCGGCAGCCATGCGACAAATTGCCGCGGGAGAGCCGGGCGTGAGCAGCGGGAGATGCGCCCCGGCGTGGGCGAACAGCCAGCAGCGCATCGCCCGATTGCTGTGGGCCACCTTTGGGCAGAGGCCCATGCCTAGCCTCAAACAAGCCTTGACGCTTGACGTACAGCGTCACTTTTTGCATGATTCGCAGCGCATGATCCTGAGCTACCGAGACAAGAAGACGGAGCAGTTTGCGGGGGGCGGGGTCGTCCGAGCGTTTCAGGGCTTTGAAGATCAGGCAGCCCGGAGGTTGTCGATCCTGAACGCAGTGATCTCCCTCGACACGCTGCGCGCTCTACCAGGAAACCGGTTCGAAGTGCTCAAGGGAGATCGCTCCGGACAGTATTCCATTCGGATCAACCAGCAATGGCGCATCTGTTTCGAGTGGCCCGATGGCCAGACCGGGCCGAGCAATGTTGAGATCGTGGACTACCATTGAAGAAGAGAGGTCAAGCCATGCTGATGAGAGCCGTTCATCCGGGCGCAGTCCTCAAGGACGAGTTGGATGAGCTGGGCATCACGCCGACTGAGTTTGCCCGGCAGATCGACGTGCCACCGAATCGGATCAGCCAGATCATCGCGGGCAAGCGCGCCGTGACCGGTGACACGGCCTTGCGTTTCGGACACTGGTTCGGCACCGATCCGCAGTTCTGGCTCAACCTGCAAAGCGCCTACGAAATCCGCGTCGCCACGAAAAAAGCGGGGCACGAGATTGCACGGCTGCCGGTGCGAGCAGGCGCGGCGTAGAGCCGGAACCGTGCGCAATGCTCGGCTCCGGATCCAGGACTTCCGACCCATCCAGAGATCTCGCCGTCACCAGACGAAGCTCGATGCCGAGCGCGCCCAAGCCATGCTCGACAGCGCCGGCCAAAGCACCGTCAGCCCTGCAATGACCTGCAAGTTTTCGCGCGTCGCCCGTGAGCGCATCCGCCTCGAATGAGACGGCTATCGGCGGGACCACCTGTGGGCGCTGGCCCGGCGCGTCGAGGTCGCCAACCACGACATGCGCATCATGGGGTCGAAGACGGACCTGCTGAGGACGCCTTTTGCTGCCCCAAGGGATAATCGGCGACCCTTGGCGTGAGCAGCCAAGGACTTGAACTGGCGGAGAGGGAGGGATTCG
>DNIF01000027.1 GCA_003485715.1 Gammaproteobacteria bacterium | reverse complement strand
AGGAGAGATCGTGCGTCACCACGATGATGGCCATGGGACCGGCGAGACTGGCAAGCAGATTGTGGAGGTCGTCACCGGCGCGCTCATCGAGATGGGCCGCGGGTTCGTCCAGCAACAGCAAGGCCGGCTCCGTCACCAGTGCACGCGCCACCAGCACACGCTGGAACTGCCCACCGGAAAGCGCCGTGAGCGGGCGCTCGGCCAACCCGGCAATACCCACACGCTCGAGGGCAGAGGCCACGATCTGCCGGTCCACCGATCGATAGCGCCAGCGCGTACCCGGCAGACCCAGCCGCCCCTGCAGGACCACATCCAGTACGCGCAAGGGGAAATCTCGTCTGAAAGTGGCCTGCTGCGGGCAATAGCCAAGTGCCGCGCGGGCTTGGCGGGACGGTCGCCCCAGCACCTCGATCCTGCCCTGCTGCGGCGACAGCAGGCCGAGGATGAGCTTGAGCAGCGTGCTCTTGCCGCCGCCGTTCGGGCCGATGATGGCGAGAAACTCGCCTGCTTCAACCGTCAGGTCGACGGACTCGAGCACTGGCTGCTGACCGTAAGCGAAACTCACATCCCGCAGGCTGAGGACCGGTACTGATGGGCGCGCCGTCATGCACCAAACCCGCGTACCAGCGCCGCGGCGAAGCGGCGTAAGGTCGCGGGGTAGTCCTCGGCCAGTTCGTCCACCTCCACCACTTCGGCCGCGAGCTGTCCGGCCGCCTGCCGCACGAAGCCCTGGCGCGTGCGCGGCGGTACGAAGATCTGCTGCACCTCCGCCGTGCGCGCCGCAGCCAGCACCCGCGCCAGCGTGCGCGGGCCGGGCTCGCGGCCCTGCTCCTCCAGTGTGAGCTGGTGCAGGCCATAACGATGGGCAAAGTAGCCCCAGGCGGGATGGAGGGTGAGGAAGCTCCGTCCCCGGTAGGGTTCGAGCAGGGCGGCGAGCTCGCGATCCAGTGTCTCGAGTTCGGCCCGCATGCGCTCACCGCGCGCCGCGAATGCCGCAGCCTCCTGCGGTTGGGCCTTTGAGAAGGCGGCGACGATCGGGTCGACCCAGGCAAGCAGCACGGCGGGCGAAGTCCAACCATGGAAGTCCATCATCGGATCAGCCGCCGGGACCACCCGACGGCTGAACGGCAGCAGTTGCCCCGACCAATCAAGCTGCGGGTCCGGCAGGTGCAGAGGAACCACCTGAAGATCGGGATTGAGGTGCTGAAGACGCGGCAGCCAGCGGCGCTCAACTGGCGTGTCGAGTGCGAAGAACAGGCGGGTGCGGGCGAAGCGTCCGATCTCCTGCGGACTGGGGTCGTAGTCCTCCGCGCTCGCACCCGGCGGCACCAGCAACCCGATCTCCACTGACTCCCCAGCGATACCGGCCACCAGCCAGCGAAGTGGCGGCAAGGGAACGAGCGTCGTGAGCGCCTCCATCTCGGGCACGACAGCCTCTGCCCTCGGCCCGGTTGTCTCCGGGGCCAGCATCGGAGGCGACGCCTTATCCACGCGCGCAGAGTCTTTGCCCCCCACAGCAAGGGCGATGGTCCACGGGAGGGCCAGACAAGCGGCCAGCAACAGCAGCGGGCCCGGGCCGCTGCCGGCACCTCGGGCGGCCACGCGCAATGTGGTGGTCCGAATTACAGCTATCGATCGCATAGCCGGTCCAAATCTCCCCTGCCTTCGCAGGCACGCGACGCGCGCCGTTCCAGCTTCCAATCCCTGTCCTGAAGTCCGAGCGCGCCTCGTTACCACATTCGTCCACGCCCCGGGAAGCTTCGCGGCCCTGCTCACCCCCAAGGAGGCACCCCGCGGCCCGGGCCTGCCCCCTCGTCGGGCAACGCGCGGTAGACCCTCACGGTGTCAGAAAATGTGAAATCCGTCGGCAGGCCGCCACCGGCGTCCTGCTATAGTCCACGCCCCGCTGTCGTTACCCGGAGTCCCGACGGATATGACCCCCAATACCGACAATCTGCGCATCCGCACCACCCAGGAGGTCATCTCGCCCGCCGAACTGCGCGCGGATTTCCCCGTCAGCGACGCGGCAGCTCGCACGGTGCTGGGGGCGCGTGCGACAGTGCAACAAATCCTGAACGATGCGGATGATCGCCCATTTGTCGTGGTCGGTCCCTGCTCCGTGCACGACGCCGATGCCGCCCGGGATTACGCCGGCAGGCTCAAGGAGGTCATGCACGAGCTGGCGGACGATCTCTTCATCGTGATGCGGGTGTACTTCGAGAAGCCGCGTACCACCATTGGCTGGAAGGGACTCATCAACGACCCACAGCTCGATGGCTCCTTCCGCATCAACGACGGCCTGAGGCTCGCGCGGCGGCTGCTGCTCGACCTCAATGAAATGGGCATACCCGCTGGCACCGAGTTCCTCGATCCGATCAGTCCCCAGTATGTGGCGGACCTCATCGCCTGGGGTGCAATCGGCGCCCGCACCACTGAAAGCCAGGTGCACCGCGAACTCGCCAGCGGCCTCTCCTGCCCGATCGGCTTCAAGAATGCCACCGATGGTGGCGTCCAGATCGCCGTGGACGCCGTCGTCTCGGCGCAACACCCGCACCACTTCCTCGGCGTTACCGGCGAGGGACACATCGCCATCCTCGCCACCACCGGTAACCCCGACTGCCACGTCATCCTGCGCGGTGGCAAGGAGCCGAACTTCGATGCCGCTGCCGTTGAGGCTGCTGCCGCGCTGATGGAGAAATCCGGCCTGTCGCCCCGACTGGTCGTCGACGTTTCGCACGCCAACAGCCGCAAGCAACATGCCCTGCAGATGGATGCGGCCCGGGATGTGGCCGCCCAGATCGCGGCCGGCGAGCGCCGCGTGAAGGGGGTCATGGTGGAGAGTCATCTCGTGGCCGGTCGCCAGAATCTGGAGCCGGGTAAGGCCCTCACCTACGGACAGAGCATCACCGATGCCTGTCTCGGCTTCGACGACACCGCAGCTTTGCTGCGCGCCCTTGCAGCCGCTGTGCGCGCACGTCGGGCGCTGGGCAACGTCCACTCCCGAAGCGCCTGAACTTCCCCGCACCAGCAGTTGTGCTGCCACCCGTCGTGCCCGAGGTGTGACGGCAGCGTCGCCAGTCAAACCGGCTCAGCCAGTGCCCCCGCGTTGTTCGCCGTCGCCACCCGATCCCCGGCCCGGCCCGCGCGGCTGCCGAGCACCAGCATGCACGGCGTCAGGACGAGTGTCAGCAGCGTGGCGAAGCCGAGTCCGCCCGCGATGGCGCTGGCGAGCTGCCGCCACCATTGGGTAGACGGTGCGCCGAAGCTCACTTCGCGTCCGATGAGGTCGATGTTCATCGCCAGCACCATGGGCAACAGCCCAAGCACCGTGGTGAAGGCAGTCAGGAACACCGGGCGCAAGCGTGTGCTGGCGGCCTCCAGTGCCGCGGCGCGAGCATCCATACCGGAGGCGCGCAGGCTGTTGTAGGCGTCGATGAGCACGATGTTGTTGTTCACCACGATGCCAGCGAGCGCAATGATGCCAAGCCCGACCATCACGATGCCGAAGGGCTGTTGCGTGACGAGCAGGCCGATGAGCACCCCGGCGGTAGAGAACACGATGGCCGACAGCACCAGCAGCACCTGATAGATGCTGTTGAATTCCACCAGCAGCACCAGCGCCATGAGGAAGATGGCGATGAGGAAGGCGCGAGAGAGGAATTCAGCCGCCTCGCGTTGATCTTCGTCTTCGCCCTTGAAGCTGAGCTGGACATCGGGAGGTGGATCCGCCGCGATGCGCGCGCGCAGTGCGTCGAGTTCCTCGGCCACCAGCGCACCTGGGGCCACATCCGCCCGGAGTGTGATCACCCGCCGCGCATCCACCCGTGTCAGGGTCCCGGTGCGCGGCTCGGGTTGCAGCTCGACGAAGTTGCCCACCGGCACCATGCCGGTGGCAGTGGGAACGCGCAGATCCGACAGCCGGCCCAGATGACGATCCGCGGCTGGATAGCGCACACGTAGATCCACCTCGTCATCACTGCCATCCGGTCGATACTCCGAAACCTTGATGCCGGCCGTCAGCAGTTGGACCGCGCTGCCGATGGATGCGACGTCGGCTCCATGCAGGGCCGCACGCTCGCGGTCCACGGCGAGATGCCAGTCGATACCCGGGAGTGGCCGATCATCCTCCACGTCCACGAACTGACCCTGCGCCTCCATCAGTCGCCGCAGGTGTGCGACCCCGGCGGCCATCACCCGCAGATCGCTGCCGCCGACCTCGATCTCGATCGGCTTCGCATCGCCCCCGGGACCGCCACCGGCCTTGCGCAGTTCGATGTGTACGCCCGGGAGGTCCATGGTGGCCCGGCGCAGGCGCTCCAGCACCGAGGAGACCGGTGGGCGCAGGTACCAGTCCACGAACTCGAGCTGCACGATGCCGATTACATCTTCCGCGCGGGTCTGGCCCTCGGCGCGGGCGAAGGAACGGGCATAGAAGGTTGCCACCTCGGGCGAACCCAGCAACCGCTCCTCCACGCGCCGCACCAGGGCGTCCTTCTCGTGGATGGAGAGGTCTCCGCGCGCGCGCACCACCACTTGCGCGAACTCCGGTTCGACATCGGGGAAGAACTCCACCCCACGACCAAGCTGCGCATAGGCACCGATCGAGCCGATGAGTGCCCCGAGGGCCAGGGCAAGCACCAGGATGGGTCTGCGGAGCAGGCCGCTCAACATGAGCTCGTAAGCAGAGCGGATCGGATCGGGGCCCGTACGCAACTGCACACCGCCTCTGCGCCCGAGCGCGGCCCCGAGCACCGGCACGAAAATCAGCGCCATCGCCAGCGACATCAGCAGTGCCACGATGACACTGGCGGGGAGGTACTTCATGAACTGGCCAGCGACGCCGGGCCAGAAGAGCAGTGGCAGGAACACCACGATGGTGGTGAGGGCCGATGAGGTGACCGGTGCCGCCATCGCCAGGGCGGCATCGCGATAGGCCAGTGCCCAGCCTTCGCCGGCCGCCCTCCGTTGCTCGGCATACTCGACCACCACGATGGCACCATCCACGAGCATGCCGCTCACCAGGATGAGACTGAACAGCACCACGATGTTCAACGTGAAGCCGATGGCATCGAGTACCAGCAACGTGGCCAGGAAGGCACCCGGGATCGATACCCCGATGAGCAGCGCCGAGCGATAACCAAGGCTCGCGAGGATCACCACCAGCACCAGGACCACGGCAGAGCTCACGTTGTTCTGCAGGTCCTTGAGCATGTCGCGGACTTCCCGCGACTTGTCCTGCATCCACGCTACCTGCAGTGAGGCCGGGAAGCCCGGGCGTGCTGCTTCCACCAGGGCGCGCACGGCGGTGACGGTCTCGATGATGTTGGCGCCGATACGCTTCTTGACCTCCAGCGTCACCGCTGGCCGGCCATTCACCCGGGCGAAGCCCTGCCGATCCTTGAAGGCCTCCCGAAGCTCGGCCACGTCGCCCAGCCGCACGACGTGGTTGGCGGTCGCCTTGACCGGCAGATTCAGGGCATCCGTGACGCTCTCCACCACGCCGGGCACCTTCAGCGTGAGACGACCTTGCCCGGTGTCGATGTTGCCGGCCGCGACCAGCCGGTTGTTGTTGCTGATGAGGCTGAAGAGCTCCGGGTAGGTGACGCCGTAGGTCTCCATGATCGACGGCTCGACCAGGATCTCGAGCACCTGTTCACGATCGCCACCGATGTCCACCTCGAGGACCCCCGGCAAGGCCTCGATGCGATCTTCGAGTTCGCGCGCGATCGCAAGCAGTGCCCGCTCCGGCAGCGGCCCGGCAAGGGCGATGGTGAGCACCGGAAACAGCGCGACGTTGACCTCGTGTACCTGTGGCTCGTCGGTGTCGTCCGGCAACTCGGCCCGAGCGATATCGACGCGTTCGCGCACGTCATCCAAGGCACGACGACTGTCGAAGCCGGCGCTGAACTCCAGTTGCACCGAGGCATGTCCCTGCTCGGCCCGGGCGATCATGGACTTCAGCCCGATAATGGACTGCAGCTCCTTTTCCATCGGGCGCACCAGCAGCCGCTCTGCATCCTCTGGCGAGATCCCCTCGTGGCTCATGGAGACGTAGATCACCGGGATGGGGACGTCCGGCTCGGCCTCACGCGGCATGCCAAAGTAGGCGGCGATGCCACCCGCAAGCAGAAAGGCCAGCAGGAACAGCACGGCCCGACCGCGGCGGAAGGCAAGGTCGATGATTGTGTGCACGGGTTGCTCGCGGCGAACTCAGTGCTGCCCGCCAGCAGCTTCGGTCGAAACATCCACCGGATCACCCACCACCGCTACCGCTTCGCCCGGTGCCACCAGACTCTGGCCTTCGGTGATGAGACGCAGCTCCATCGGCAGCCCCGAGACCCAGATCCTGTCGGCCCGCGCCTGCACCATCTGCACCGGATGGAAGACCACACGATCGGCACCATCCACCGCCTTGATGCCAAGGCGTCCGGCATCATCGAGCGTGAGCTGCGATGGTCCCAGTGCGTGTGCCTCGACCTCGCCTGCGGTGACCACCAAGTCCGCGGACAATCCACCGGGCAGGTGCCCGTCTGGATTGGGCACCTCGGCCTCGATGCGGAAACTGCGCGTCACTTCATCTGCCACACGGCCCACGTAGCGCACGCGGCCTGTCACCGTCCGCCCATCCAGCAGATGGACCTGCACGGTCTGACCGATAGTGATGTTGGCGACCAACTGTTGCGGTGCCTGTGCAACCGCCAGCAGGGTGGAGTCGTCGACCAGTTCGGCGATGACGTCCCCACGCACCACCAGGCTGCCACGCTCCACCGGTCGCGCTGTCAGTACGCCGGCAAAGGGTGCGGTGATGCGAATGCGCGCGAGCTCGGCCGCCAGCATCGCGCGCTCGGCGCGGGCCTCGGCCAGTGCGGCCTCTGCGGCCAGGCGCTGGGTCTCCGCTTGTAGCCCGCGCGCATGCATCTGGCGCGCGGCTGCGAGCTCTGCCTGCTGATGTTCGACGTCACGTTCGGCGGCAGCCAGGCGCGCCTGACGATCCTCCTCCGCCAGCAATGCGATCGGTTCATCGGCCTTGACCCGCGCTCCACGCTCCTTCAGGAGTTGCTCTATGACGCCGGTGGTCTCCGCGCGCAGGGTCACACGCCGACGCGGCTCGAGCGCACCGTGGATGCGGATCTCGCGCGCCACGCGGGTCACTCGGGAGAGCGTGGCGCGCACGCGTGTGCGGGCGACCTCTAGTGCCGCGTTCGCTGGTTCGGCCGGCGGAGGCGGGGCATGGGCCACAGTTCCGGTCGCGAGCCAGATGGCGAGCGCCAGCGCGCTCAACAGGGCGAGAGACCAGGCGGGCATGGGCCGTGATGACTCCTTTGTGCGCTTGGATGAAGGACCGGGCACTCCGGCTCCGTTATCCATCCGCACCGCAGCATGCGCATGCTGCCACGGGATGGTGTCGGCCGGTACCCTGGCAGCCCCCCGCTGTCACGAGACTGTAACAATCGCAGGGTTACGATGGTGTCCCTCAGAGGCCACGGACGGCTCCTGGTTGCTCCATCAGCGCCGCGCCCATGACAGGGGCAGTCGGCCCGACCGGAAGGTTCCGCCGCGATCTGCCCCGTCCGCCCGTCACCTCACCCCATCCTTACCCGGAGGCACCCCATGCAACTCACCCGCATCGCCGTCGCCCTGAGCTCGGCCCTGCTGGCTGCGCCGGCCTCGGCCAACCTCGACTTCAACTTCAACCACGTCTGGACCTTCGACCACCTCAACACCAGCGGCTCGCGCACCGGTGGCGGCGCGGAGATCGTCTCCTTCGACCGCAGCACCCAGCGCCTGTGGGTGGTGGGCACCGACGGTGCGCGCCCCAGCCCACTGGGCGTGAACGGCATCGACATCCTCAGCCTCTCCGGCAACCTCGTGCACAGCATCGACACCACCAGTGTCGGTGGCGTGAATTCGGTGGATATTCGCAACGGCGTGGCCGCCGTCTCCTTCACCGCACCGGTCAAGACCAACAACGGTCTGGTGCGTTTCTATGACACCAGCACCTTCGCCGGCCTGCAGGACGTGACGGTGGGCGGCAATCCGGACAACGTCACCTGGACGGCAAATGGCCGCGTGCTGGTCGCCAACGAGGGTGAGCCCAACAGCTACAACCAGGCCACCAGCGTGGATCCGGTGGGATCGATCGGCATCATCGACACCACCAATGGCTTCACCTACACCGAAGCTACCTTCAGCCATCTGAACAACCAGTCGGCGGCCCTGCGCAACGCCGGCGTGCGTCTCAACGGCCCCAATGCCAGTGTCGCCCAGGACCTGGAGCCCGAGCACATCGCGATCAGTGGCGATGGCCGCACGGCCTTCGTCACCCTGCAGGAGGCCAATTCCATCGCCATTGTCGACATCGCCAGCAGCACGGTGACCAACGTCGTGTCCATGGGCGTCAAGGATCACAGCCGCAACGATACCGGCTACTTCATCGATGGGGTGCAGGTCGGCAACCGGCTGGACGCCTCGGATCGCGATGGCACCGGCAACAACACGCGGAACTTCAATCTGCAGAACTGGCAGGTCGAGGGGCTGTACATGCCGGACGGGATCACCACCTTCACACAGGGCGGGCGGCAGTTCGTCGTGACCGCCAACGAGGGCGACGGACGCGACTACACCGGCTTTCTGGATGAGGTCCGCGTCGGTGCCGCCACCATCGATTCGGTGTTGAACACCGCGCTCACCAACGCGCACGGGGCCGACTGGCGGACCAACAACGACAAGCTCAACCGGCTGCTGATCACCACCTCTGGCGACACCGACGGCGATGGCGATCTGGACCGCTTGCAGGCCTACGGGGCGCGCTCCTTCAGCATCCTGGATGATCAGGGTCGGCTGGTGTTCGATTCGGGCGACTTCCTCGAGACCGTCATCGCGAGCCGCTTCCCCAACCTGTGGGACGATCTCCGTTCCGACAACAAGGGCCCGGAGCCCGAGTCGGCCGTGATCGGCGAGATGGCCGGTTCCACCCTGCTCTTCCTCGGCCTCGAGCGCGCCAACGCCATCGCGGTGTTCGACCTCACCGATCTGACGGCAATTCGTTTCCTCAACATGCTCTCCACGCCGGGCGATGTCGGTCCGGAGGGGCTGCACTTCTTCACCGACGTGAATGGCTCGGGCTTTCTGGCGGTTTCGAACGAGACCTCCGGCCGCACCACGCTCTACGGCGTGGCTCCCGTGCCGCTTCCCGCCGCGGGCTGGCTGCTGCTCTCGGCCGTGACCGGCCTGGCCGCAAGCCGCCGCCGCCGCACCTGAGGCCGTTGTGACTACACCCGCCCGGGGTCTCTTGCCCCCGGGCGGTTCCCTGCCACGGAGGGGTCACGTCCGGGATTCGGGGAGCCGGTGGCGTGACCTCGCCGCCCTGGTCGAGTAAAAGCTCATCGGAGCGGGGTCGTAATCGCGCCCGCCACCAGTTTCTGCCGCTGTCGCATCACTTCCTCTTCGGGCCGGCCCGGGATTCCTGCGCGCTGGCCTGTCGCCGATGGGAGCCGTCCCTCGTGTTGAAGCACCTGCCCTATCTGCTGCTCGCCGCCCTCGGCGCACTGGCGCTGGCAGTCATTGCCCTTGCACGGGGCGAGACGATCTCCAGCCTCTGGTTCGTGGTGGCCGCCGCCTGCGTGTACACACTCGGCTATCGCTTCTACAGCGCCTACATCGCCGCCCGCGTCCTCTGCCTCGACCCGACTCGCGCCACCCCGGCCGAGCGTCTGGAGGACGGTCGCGACTTCGTCGTGACCAACCGCTGGGTGGTGTTCGGTCACCATTTCGCCGCCATCGCCGGACCGGGGCCGCTCATCGGTCCCACACTGGCGGCCCAGTTCGGCTATCTGCCGGGCACCCTGTGGATCCTCATCGGCGGGGTGCTCGGGGGCTGCGTGCAGGATTTCGTGATCCTGTTCTTTTCCCTGCGCCGCAACGGGCGCTCGCTCGGGCAGATGGCGCGCGATGAACTCGGCCCGGTGGGTGGTACCGCCGCAATCCTGGCCGTGCTCAGCATCATGATCATCCTCATCGCCGTGCTGGGGCTGGTGGTGGTGAATGCGATGAAGCACAGCCCCTGGGCAACGGCCACGGTGGCGGCGACCATACCCATCGCCGTACTCATGGGCCTGTACATGCGCAGCATCCGGCCCGGACGCGTGCTGGAGGGCACCTGCATCGGTGTCTCGCTGCTCATCGTCGCGGTGGTGGGCGGCGGCTGGGTGGATTCGCAGCCGTGGCTGCGGGGCCTCTTCGATCATGACGGCCCGACCCTCGCCCTGTGTGTCATCGGCTATGGCTTCCTGGCCGCCGTACTGCCGGTGTGGCTGCTGCTCGCGCCACGCGATTACCTCTCCACCTTCATGAAGCTCGGCACCATCCTCGCGCTCGCGGTGGCCATCGTCATCCTGCGTCCGGAGGTCCGCATGCCGGCCCGCGCGCCCTTCATCGAACGTAGCGGCCCCATCTTCGGCGGCCCGCTTTTCCCG
>DNIF01000265.1 GCA_003485715.1 Gammaproteobacteria bacterium | reverse complement strand
TCCGCGATCTCGAGCAGCCCGGCATGCGGGTCATCTGCGGTATCCGGTCGGCCGACGATGGACCGTGCGATGGGTCCGTTGAAGCGCACCAGCACGGCGCCGGCGAGCATCGACAACAGCACCGAGGCGATCGCGATCTGGCCCAGTTCCGCGTCAAGGACTCGCGCATCGAGGGCGATGGCGATCAGGGCAAGGCCGAACTCCCCGCCCACACTCAACAGCAGGCCGGAGCGCCACGCAACCTGTGGCTCGACGCCGATCCGCCCGACCAGCGCGGCAACGACGAGTGTCTTGCTCACCAGGATGAGCGAGGCGCCAAGCAGTGCCCAGTGCCAGATCGGCGGTAGCGCAGTTGGATCGAAGCGCATGCCGATACCAACGAAGAACAGCCCCAGCAGCACGTCGCGGAAAGGGCGCATGCTCGATTCCACCTGATGCCGGAATTCCGTCTCGCCGAGCATCATGCCGGCCAGAAAGCCGCCGAAGGCGAGTGACAGCCCGAGGTTCTTGGTGGTCCAGGCAGCCAGCAGGGCGACCAGCAGCACACCCAGCGTGAAGACTTCGAGCGAGCGACGCTCGGAGATGAGGTGAAACAGCGGGCGCAGCAGCCAGCGTCCTGCCAGAAACACGAGCGTGAAGGCCAGCAGCGCCTTGGCCATGGCCAGACCGAGATGACCCGCCAGCACCCCTGCCGTGACGGCCGTGCCGAGTACCGGGATGACCACGAGAAAGGGAACGGCGGTGACGTCCTGGAATACCGACATCGCCAGACCCAGACGCCCGTGCTGGGTGTTCTCCTCGCCCTGCTCGGTCAGCAGACCGGAAATCAGGGTGGTGGACGACTGGGCGAACACAGCGCCAAGCACGAAGGCCGCCGCACCGGGGATGCCTGCGAGCCAGGCACCGAGCCCGACCAGCAGGGTGGTGAACAGTACCTGCCCGGTCCCGAGGATCAGCACCTGATGCCGCAAGGCCTGAAGCTGCGGCAACGAGTAGTTGAGGCCGATGGTGAAGAGCAGGAAGACGACGCCAAATTCCGCGAGGATCTCGATCCCCGGAACGTGCACCGTCGGTCCCATCGTGTGCGGCCCCAGAATGAAACCGACCAGCAGATAACCGAGGGTGGTCGGGACATTCAGCCGCTGACACCCGGCCACCACAGCGAGGGTGACCGCCAACAGCAACAGGATCTCTGCGAGGTGTTCCATCGTCTTCGATCGACAGGCGAGTGCTGGTCTGCCCGAATCGCCGCTCAGGCCCCGGTGGGCAGCATTCCCAGCAGAGCGCCAAGATAAAGCGAGACCATGCCGCTCAGGACCATGACGATCCCTGAGGACACCACGGCTGGCAGCAGGCACAGGAAGATGCCCGCGAAACAGTAGCCGAGACTGGCCCGCGGTATGGCCGAGGTGAGGGCGTTGGCGCCGACCCAGAGCGAGTACAGCCCCAGGGGTAGTACGAAGGGCATCGGCACGCTCAGGTTGGTCAATCCGATGACCAGCAAGTCGGTCACGAGCCACGAGGCGGCGAGGAGGTTGAAGAGATCACCTTGCCCGTCCCAGCGCCCGCCGCGCCGCAGCCAAGGCTTGAGGATGCCGAGAAAGACCAGAAAGCCCGCCCACACCCCAAGAATGATTGCGGGCACGATGAGTCCGATGGGAGGTGGCGGGTGATCGGGCGGTGCCGCGCGCAGGTTGGGATCGAAGCTCGCGAGCAAACCGAGCAGGGAGATCGCCAGCACTGCCTGCCAGCGCGGGAAGGCGAAGTGCGCGAAAGATAGTTCGCGCAGGAAGAAGAGTTGCACGGCGGCGTTCAGCATGGGATCGCGATTCTCGCTGGGGCAGTGACGGGGACCCTATCGGTCGCCGCTCAGGCGCGCCCCGAGTGCAGGAGGGTTTCCGACAGGTTCGCGTTGACGCCTGAGAACCGCGGCTGGAGGGGAGGGCGGCAGTCTACAGGCTGGCAGCGCGTGGAGTGGCCCCGCGCGCGCTGACTCGGGACGCCTTCCCCGGCAGTGCAGCCGCTCCTCAGGGGGCGGCGGGCAGCAGTCCCAGCAGAGTGCCGATGTCCCCGGCGACCAGCTTCGTCAGGATGACAATCAACCCGGAGACCACCAGCGCCGGCGCGAGGGCCAGCAGGATACCAGCGACGCAATAACGAAGACTGGCACCGGGGATGGCCGAGGCAAGGGCGTGGCCGCTCACCCAGAACGAATACAGCCATAGCGGCAGAACGAAGGGCATCGGTACATCCAGATTGGTCAGCCCTATGACCAGCAAGTCGGCCACCAGCCAGGAGGTAGCAACCAGGTTGAAGAGATCCCCGTGCCCATCCCAACGCCCACCGCGTCGCAGCCAGGGTCGCAGGATGCCCAGGAAGATCAGAAACGCCGCCCACACCCCCAGCAGGTTGGCGGGGATGATGAACCCGATCGGGAGTGAGGGGATCTCGGCCGGTGGGGCGCGCAGACCGGGATCGAAGCCCGCGAGGATGCCGAGCGCGGTGATCTCGAGTACCGCTTGCCAGCGCGGGAAGTCGAAGTGGCTGAAGGAGAGTTGGCGCAGGAAAAAAAGCTGTAGGGCCGCACCGACCATCGAGTGGCCATGCTCATGGGGGCGCTCAGAGTGGGCCGGGGAGGCGAGCGAGCCGCCCCGGCCCTGGAAGACCCAATACAAGTGGGCCTCAGGCGCGGCGGCGTACCAGCGTCAGACCGCCGACCAGCGCGCTGGCGAACAGCCACGCTGCGGCGGGCACCGGGATGAACGTGAGCTGGGCGCGACCTGCAATGGCGTAGCGATCACCACCACCGGTGCCGGTAAAGTTGAGGTCGAAGCGCCATTCGTTCCAGTTGACGTTACGCTGTTCGAGGGACGGGCCCTCGACCACGGCACCAAAGGCCATGAGGCTGGCGGTACTTCCGAGGTCGTGCCCGGCGTTGATCCAGGTGCCGGCCGGATCGATGGGGCGGTGGAAGGTCAGGACCTGAGCTTCCGGGATCCCATCGCCATCCACTGGAACGGCTGGTGCGAGCGGTGTGAACCCGACGGTGTTGTTGGCGTCTGCCCCGTCGTTCAGGATGGCGGCGAAATCGACGCGCAGGTCGTGCAGGCCGAGCGCTCCGGGCGTGATGTCGGCAGTCAACATGAAGCCGAAGCTGCTGGGCGCGCCGTTGTCGACGACGCTGAAGGAGTAATTCAGCACGGGATTGGCGCTGTAGTAGATGAAGGATCCGGCCAGCAGCACGTCATCGCCGTTGATGAAGATGTCGTTGTTCAGGGTGTAGAGGGTGCCGGTGGCACCGAGACTGGTGTTGTTGCGGACCTGCCAGGTGGATCCGCCAAAGATGCTGGAATCGAGCGAGAGCCCGGCTTGTGCGATGCGGGCGATGCCCCAGCTCGGGCTGACGAGCGTGCCGTCATCGGGATTCGGAGCACCGATCGGGGCGGCGAGGGCGAAGGACGGAACAGTCGTGACCATCACCAAGGTGACGAGTGCGAGACGGGCGGCAAATGCCATGAGAACTCTCCCTGTACGAGAAATGGCTGCGAGTCGAGGCTTGAGCCAGGGCCGACTCCCGCGCGGTGCCACACCGCGGGCGTGAGGGACGACCGTACCCGGGTGGCTGCCACCCTCCGGGTACCGCAATCTTTCTACGCCCTTTTTGTGACAGCTTTGTGACAGATTGCCGGAAGTTTTCCTGATCAGGGCTTGACACGCGCCCGGCCGGCATTCCCGTCATTCCCGCCTCCGCGAGGACGACGGTATGTGCTGCGGGGATGACGGCCCGACCAAGGGCTTTCCTCTCGGCACTTCATTCGCCGCTAGCGCAGGTGACCGGCAGTCCGGCGGGTTCACGGTGCCCGCGTTGCTGCGCCGCAGATCCGCATTCAGGTCAATTTTCGAGGGCTTTTCCTGCTGGCAAGGCTTGCACACGCTTGCCTATAGTGCGTCCGTCCTCAGACTGACATCAGCACGGGCAAGCGGCAGCGCGCCAAGTCGCCGGGTTGAATGGCGCAGGTCCGGTGGCCGGACGCAA
>DNIF01000243.1 GCA_003485715.1 Gammaproteobacteria bacterium | reverse complement strand
ATACAGCTCCGACCCCGCTCGAACCGTGGCCTTGGGACCCGAGCCAGGCCCCAGCCTCATGACGGGCTGATTGCGCTGGCTGGACCCGGCCAATCGCGCAGAACGCGGTGCCGACGACTCGAGCCGAGTTCTGTAGCCTCCTTGCATCCGAATCGGGCCTGCCGTCTGGTATGTTCAGGCACAGCATGAGTGCTGTCTCTCACCACGAAGCATTCATGCCGCTCCTCCTGCGCACTCCTTCAGATGCGCGTCTGATCTGGTCGGCCGATGCTCGCGAAGGGCATGGGCACTCCCAGCCCAGCCGCCCAGCCCCGCACGAAGTGGAGACCTCCTTGACCACTCTCGCGAAAAGCCTGCTCAGCCTCCTGCTCCTCTGCAGTCTGACGGCCTTCGCCGAAGGTGTCAGCGCAGAGCGCATACCCCCCCGTGACCTCGTCCTGCTGCTCGACAATTCCGGGAGCATGCGCAAGACCGACCCCGACCGTCTCATCCGGGGGGCCGTCCTGGAGTTCGCGCGCCAAGCCGGCTCCGAGGACCGGATCGCCCTCGTGCTGTTCGACCACCGGGCACGTGTACTCCTCGGCCTTACCGACCAAGGCCCGCGAACAATCGCGAAACTGCGTGACGCGCTGCAAAGCCTCGACTATCGGGGTCGCCTCACGGACATGGCCGCAGGAATCGAGAAGGCCCTGGCTGAACTGGCTGCCCGCTCCCGCCCGGAAGCAGAGCGTGCAATCGTGTTTTTGACTGACGGGATCGTCGACACCGGAAACGCCACCCGCGATGCGGATAGCACCCGGCATCTGCGCGAGCAACTGGCAGCCACCGCCGCACGGGACGGGGTACGGATTCATGCGATTGCCTTCACCGCCCAGGCCGATGCCGTCCTGTTGCAAGACTTGGCGAACGCGACAAAGTCCTCCTTCGTTCGCGCCGACTCGGCTGCGGATCTCGCCACCGCCTTCGCCGACCTCAGCTCGGCCATGGCACGCGTGCCGGCTCCGTCCTCCACTGCTGCCCAGCGGGCCGCGCTGCCAGCCGCAGCGTTGCCTTCTGCCGATGCGAGCGACAGCGGGCCGACTCCGGCTATCGAGCTGCAAGTCGCCGCGGCAGACCCGGCATTGGCCCAGTTGGTCGAGCTTCTGGATGTTACTCCCACCGAGCTGAGGGCTGTGCTGGACGCGTCGCAGCTTGGCCCGGCCGACATGCTGGAACTGGTCAGGGATGGTGGCCTTACGCTGGAGCAATTGCGTGAGCTCGGCCCCGGCCGCACCGTGGTCAGCCGGCCCGGCGAGGCGACCGAGACGGTCGATACCACCGTGGGGCCGGCTTCGGCGCTGGAGCTGCTTGCCAGTCGGATCGGTGGCGCCCCTGACGAGGCGGAACGACTCGTCGAGGCCACCCGCCTGCCTGCCGAGGATCTACTTGCCCTGTTGGATGAGGCGGGTCTTACGCTCGACGAATTGCAGGGGCTTGCTGTAGGTGATGCGATGGTTACCCGACCGGGTGAGACTCCGGCAGCACTCGCGACACCCGGGGCGGGAGCGGCGGCGACCCCGGCAGGGGTGGAGGGCGATGCCACGCCGATGACGGGCGATCTGCATGCCCCGGCCACCGATGGCTCGTCGGCCTTGGTTGCAGCCGCAACGCCGGTGCAATCGCCGGAGGCGTCAGGGACGCCAGCGCCGGAGGCCCGCGGTCCGGTGCCGATGTGGATCATCGCGACGACCATCGCTGGCGTCGTGCTTATCGCTGTTGGCGCGTTGCTCGCCGTGCGTCCTCGACGTCGCGACCCTCTCGGGGAATCGGGCGCCAAGCCGACGGCCAGCGCGGCCGCCGCTGATTTTCCGCCCCCGGTAGCGCCTCCAGAGGCCTGGCTCTCCGATCCCCAGCGCCACAGTGGCCACGAGAAGATCCTGCTGGGTGCGCGACCGCTCGCCATCGGGCGCGTTGGCGGGACGGAGGCAGAGCGGCTGGACTACCTGTTGCTCAACCAGCCAACCATCGGGCGCCGGCACGCACTCATCGAATTCCGTGACTATGCCTGGTACGTGAGCGACCTCGGATCGGTAAACGGCACTTTCCTCAACGGTCAACGGATCGGCGGCCAGCCGCAGCGGCTTCACGCCGGCGACCGCATCCGCTTTCACCGCTACGAGTTCGGCTTCGTGCAGGTGACCAGCCCGGACCATGACGCCACACTCGCCGCAGAGTTGCCCGGTGAGGCGACGCTGGTCGCTGATCGCACCCAGGCCTCGTCCTCCAGCCCAGGACTTGCCGCAGGAGTGGCTTCGATGGTCGGCGCCGCAGGCCTCCAAGCGAGCGGGGCGTTGACGGGCAGGCAGGCCGAGAACGCAGAATCCAACTCGACGCAATCGGGAAGTACAGCATCCAGTGCCCCTCCGGCTGATGACGGGCCACCGGAGACTCTCGCCACCGGCGGGGCGCGCTTCAGTGCCACCGGCGATCTGACGGAGCCCAACTTCAACCCGGCCGCTCATCTGCTCGATGAGGAGGCTGGACTCGATCTCTTCATGGCCTCGCAGATGTTCGCCGCCACCTCCCTGCCCGCAGAGGATCTTCTCGGGACCGCAGTCGCCGAGGAGGCCAGCGATGGCTCGACGGTGGTGCTGTCTGGCCCCCTCGCGACATCCGATCCGCTACCGGCACCGGTGGGTGAATCGAATCGCCCGGCTGCCGAGGGGCCGGCCTGGCCGCGTCCTGCGGATGGAGAGGGCGGTCAGGAGACGTCGCACCCCGCCGCGATGGCCACTGAGCATACCGTGCTGGCGGCGCGACCGGATTCCCGGCCCGTTGCCGCCGCACCTATCGATTCCGATGTCGGTGCAGATGCCGGGGTCTTTGACGAGGACTTCTTCGCCACCCATGACTTGCCGATGTCGCCATTGGCAGCCGCGGCCCGCGATGAGAGCACCGGCGGACGTGGTCCAGCAGATATCTTCTTTCCGAGCACCCCGGGCCTTTCCGGAGGTGTGGAACGCGCCCCCGCCGTGGTGACGGCTCCCGACCATCCCCCGCTTGCCCCCGAAGACGAACTCTTCACCAGCCACCCCGCTCCGCCCGATCGCGATCAGGGTTCGGGCGAGTCGGGACCAAGCGTGGCAAGCCCCGACGATTTCTTTGCGACTGTCGTTCTCCCCGTAGCCCCGGAGCCCGTCGTCTCCCCGGACTTGCGTGGCTCGGCATCCCGCCCAAGCGCCACCGAGACACTGGCCAACGACGAGGCAGATGCATTGTTTGCCACGGTATTTCGGGCCACGGAACCGGCGGCTCCCGTCGCTGCCTCCGCGGCATGCGCGACCGAGGGCCGAGAGGCAGATGCTGCATCGCTGCCCTCGACAGATGACACCCTCGAGGTTCGCCCCGCCCCCCGCTCCGAGGACACGGATGACCTCGACGCCTTCTTCACTGATGACGAACGCCGCTGACGGGACCCGGACGGGCACCTTGCCCTCGCTGCTGTGCCAGAGTCGCCCCGCTGCTCGGGCACGGATCGCGGGCCTGGCCCGTCTGCGCGAGACCCGTTCCACCAACGATCTCCTGCTCGCGATGCCGTTTGGTGCCTGTCACGGTTGGGTGATCCTCGCCCATGCCCAGTCTGGTGCACGGGGCAGGAATGGTCGGCAATGGCACTCACCGCCGGGTGCCGGCCTCTACCTTTCCATCGGTTGGGTCTTCCCGGGGATCGACCGCTCGCAGGTCGGGCCGCTCAGCCTGCGGATAGGTCTCGTTCTTGCCGAGGTGCTGGCACCCTGGGGTGGTGGGCGGATTGGTCTCAAATGGCCGAATGACCTGCTGGCCGGTGACGCCAAGCTCGCTGGCGTGTTGATTGAGACCCGTGCGGGCGCTGGTGACCTGGCGGTGGTCGTCGGGATCGGCGTGAACGTGCGAAAGCCCCACTTGGGGGAATTCGCCGCGGCAGGATCGGTGACCAGCCTGGAGCAACTGGCAGAGGACGGTGGCCCCACGGTCGAGACGGTCGCCCTGGCCGTCATTCCCGCGATCATCGACGCCCTCGCAACCTGGGATCCGGCGGACAGCGCTGTCTGGCTACCGCGCTGGCGGTCCCTGGATATCCTGGCCGACCAGTGGGTGTCGTGGATTGAGGCAGGAGTCCGGCACGAGGGTCGGGCGCGCGGTCCGCTCGCCGATGGAGCGCTGCTGGTCGAGACCATTGCGGGTGCACGCCAGGTGCGTGCGGGCGAAGTCGAGCGGCTGCGCCCGGCGCGCGCCCCGGCGGTCTGATCTCATGGTCGACATGGCGCAGGAAGCAAACGGGCCGGGTGGTCAGTTGCTGGTCGACCTCGGCAACAGTCGCGTCAAGTGGGCTTGGCTGGCAGGCCGAACCCTTCACAGGCACGGCAGCATGCCGTGGTCAGATGCCGTGTCAGCCGTTTTTCCCGCGACACCCCGACCGAGGCGGGTGCTTTACGTGCCGATGACGCGGCAGGAAGGCAATCGCGCCCTTGAGGTAGCCGTGCGTCGTCGTTGGCGCCTGCGTGCGGAGCCTTGTCGCGCAGAGGCCCAGCGCGATGGCCTTGCGAATGGCTATGCCGAGCCGGCCAGGCTGGGTGCTGACCGCTGGTCGGCCATGCTGGCGGCCTGGCAGCGGGTGCGGGGAGCCGTATGTGTCATCGACGCCGGTACGGCGTTGACGATCGATTGCGTGGATGCCGCTGGTCGGCATCAGGCCGGCTACCTCCACCCAGGGGTCGCGGCCCTGCGGGGGGGGCTTGCGACCACTACCGGGGTGCAGGCCGGGGTCTGCAACGCGCCGGCTCCGCCGCGACTTCATGGTCGCCTGGATACGACTGGTTGTTTCGAGGCCGCGCTCCAGCTCGCGCTTGCGGGGCTTGTGCAAGGAGCCTGGCGGCGCTTCCATGTGATGGAGCCGCGCGCGCGCCTGTTCCTCACGGGCGGTGACGCCGCATACCTCGCCAGCCACCTCAACGGATTGCCAATCGAAATGCACCCTCATCTTGTTCTGGAAGGGCTCGCGGCCCGCGTGGAGGCCCCGTGACTCGCTGGCTTGTCGTGGTACTGCTGGCCGCCAATCTGGGCTTCATGGCGTGGATGTATCAGCGACTCACGCAGGAGATATCGGTCACGCCGGCACCCGAGCCCAGGGGATCGGCCTCGCTTCGACTCCTCTCCGAGATCGAGGAATTGGCCCCGGTATCGAGTGAGACTGAAACCGTCGCAGAGGGGGGGGTAGATGCTGACCCGGGCGAGTTGGCTGCTGCCGCTCCAAGTGCATCGGAGTCGCCTGCGGCAGGGGATGAGGCTGCCGGGACACGCGCTACGGACGATTCCGCCCCCGCCCTCGTCCCGGATGCGACGACCGCCGCCGTCGCCATCGTCACTTCGGAATCCACGCCGACAGCGGGCGTTTCCGCCGATGTTGCTGTTCACCCTGGTGATGGCGATGTGAACCCGGCTCCTCCTCCGACGGCCGCGCTGGACCCGCCCGAGTCCTCCGCCGTGCAAGCCGAGGTGGAGGATCCGACCGCCGCCGCCCCGGCCCACGAAGCCCCGCCCGACGGAGGTGGTCAGGGGCAGCAAGCGCCCGCACCGAGGGATACTGCCGTGCTTGCCCCGCCACCCGCTCAGGATCCGACGCCGCCGTCTGGAGCGGATCCAGCCGTCCGCGCCCCGACCGCGCAGGGTCAAGGCGAGGAAGCCCTGCCGACGCGGGATGTCTGCCTCGTGCTTGGGCCATTGGCCGAGGAGCCATCCGTCGGTCGACTGGTCGCATGGGCTGAGGCTCGCGGCGGTACGGCAAGCACCCGCAAGGAGATCCTGGGCCGCAAGGACGCACACTGGATGTACCTCGGCCCCTTCGCAGATCTCACGGCCGCGCGCCGGGAGTCCGATCGTCTGCAGGCGCTCGGTGTGAGCGACCATCTCGCCGTGCGTCACGAGGAACTCGGTCCGGTCGTTTCACTCGGGCTGTACAGCTCGGCCGAGGGACTGGAACGGCGCGTCGCGGCGCTGCGTGCCGTTGGTATCGAACCGAACGTCGTGCCTCGTGGCCCACGAACCACGCGCTGGTGGGTGGATGCACGGCTCCCGGCAGACGACAGGGTGACTGCTGCCGCATTCGCCGCCGCGGGCGATACCACCGGAGCCGAGCCGGCCTCGGTGCAGGTCAAGGATTGCCCCTGAGCCTCTTCGCGGGACTGACTGCCCCGAAACCCAAGGCCAAGCGTGCCCGCAATATGGAGCCCGGGCACCCGCCCGGGCTAGACTCCGTCCCTGCCCTCGGCAAGCTGCCGGCATAGCTCAGTTGGTAGAGCAACCGCCTTGTAAGCGGTAGGTCGCGAGTTCGAGTCCCGCTGCCGGCACCATTTCCCTCCCGACCACTTGCGGTCTTCGGGGGGCGAAGCGGTCGACTGCCCAGGGGCGTCAGGTACTTGCGGGCGTCAGGTATTGCCCGGGTACCGGGACCGGCGCACGCCCGCCAGCAGCACCGTGAGGCCGCCGCCCATGAGCCAGAGTGCAGGCGGCAGCGGCACCGGCCGTACGGATGACACCGCAAGCCGATAATCCACGCCTGAGGCGGTCTGCAGGCCCCGCAAGCCGCCTTCGAAGATGACGTCCGACAACTGGACGGTAGACGTGAAGTCGACGATCGTGCCATTCGCACTACCACAGGCGTTGAAGCCAGCGCCGACGATGTTGGGCCGACTGCCATCGCCGGGGCTCGTGTCGCAGGAGTTCCAGCCACTGGCGCTGACGAAAAGCCCCGCGATCAGCCAGTACTCCCGGCCCTCGACCACATCGAGCGCAACCCTCAGCCATTCATCGACCGGCGTCGGCGAGTTCGGCAGGTCTGCCGAGGGGACGGCACTTCCCCCCGGTACGAAATCCCGCAGGTCTTCCGAGCCGAGCAATTGCTCGCCGTCGGGGAAGGGGTTACGGCCGTAGAGGTCGTCTGTCTGGTCGCGGCCCAGCGCGAAACCCGTGGCGGCGATGGTGCCCTCCCGCCAGCGTCGTACGAACCCGTCGTCGCCGCCGAGGAAGAACTCCTCGAGCCCTGTCGGATCGAGCAGCACGGCTGCGAAGGACACGCGGCCCCCCGTTGGCATGATCTGCGGCACTCCGCCACCGCGCTCATACAGTCCATCGGCGTGAAACTCGATCACGAGCCGCCCGGTGCCATCCGCCACGAAGCGATCCGTGAGCCGTGCCAGGGCGCTGGAGGAGTAGCCGTCCATTTCGTCCACGAGTCGTGCCCGATTTGGGTAGAAGCCCGAGCTGCCGACGCGTAGCCAGCCAATGGGCTCGAGGGACCATGCGTCCACGGCCATCCCGAGCTCCGCCTCCACGTCACGCGAGTTGTTGGCCCGGGCACCGGCCTTGAGGTTGAGCACATTGTCCGGGCCGAGGAGGTTGGACTCGGCGGTGGCACCGGCACTCGAGGACCTCCAGTTGTCCGGTGAACTGCTGCTTCCGCTCGGGCCCACGGAGATCCGCTGGCCCGGCGTAGTGACGGTTGCCTCCGTACTTGCGCTGTCGTAGACGGAGTCGTTGCAGCCGACCGTCAAGGCGCTTTCACCGTCGGCCTCGTACTCGTCGATGTGGACACCGGACAGGCTGTAGTCGGCGCAGTCGACGAAGTGGGAGCGGCTCGCCACAGCCCGGGCAAAGGTGCCTGGAGTGGGCAGAACCGGCGTCACCGGCGTGCCGACGATCGGAGGGCCAGCGTGATCGAAGGGGTCGTCCTCATCGGCGAGGGACACCGGGGTCCACAGGGCAAGTGCGACCATCGCGGCAAGTCTGGGCAAGTGCATGATCGGCCTCCCTGTGTGTGGTTGCCCGACCCTCAATCGTTTCGTTGCCCGTCGCGCGGCGCTGCGGATGGGGCAGCGCCAACGGGCCTTGGGGCACGCCTTACGGGTAGCGATGGCACAGAGGTGAGTTCACCGGACGTCGTGGCAACTACAACAGCGCCCGTAGCGCGAAGGGTACGTTGCTGCGGCAGGAAAGGCGTGAAGCGTGTCACGCTTTCGCGTGATGCAGTGCGGGCGACTGTGTCCCTGGTAGCCTCGCCTGGCTTTCAGGTGCCCGGCTGTTGGTCACCGGCGGGCGCTGAGCTGGCCCCGGGTGGTGTGCGCCGGTGCAAGGAGAGCACGTCCCGCCAGGCGGCGCGGGTCGCATCCGGGCCGTAGATCAGCCGGTGCACGCAGCACGAACTGGCCAGCATCAAGGCCCCGGCCCAGAGTACGTCCGACAGGAAATGCGCACCCATGGCGACGCGCAGCCCACCGAACAGCGTGCCGGTGCCGAAGAACCCGGCCACGAACACCGTGCGCCGGAATCGTGGTGGCAGCACGTAGAAGAAGGTGTGCAGATAGAAGCCCAGCGCACCGTCACCAGAGACGAAGCTGCAATTGCGGGTGCATTCGCTGGCGGGGAGCCAGGCTGGCGTGAAGCGCGCCTGGCCGCCGAACTCGGCCACATCCCGCGGCCGGGCACGATCCCAGTGGTCCTTGAGCAGGGTGTTCGCAAGCAGGATGGGGCCGGCAACGCCGGCAGCCAGCAGAAACAGGGCCGCCTTGCGCCGGGCGGGCCACACGAGAGCGGTCAGCAGAAAGGCCCCAGCCAGCAGCTCCGGCAAGGCCTGGACGGCCTCGTGCGCGGCACTCGCGAGCGGGTGCCCCTGTAGCGGGAAGGCTCGGGCATCCGGATCGAAGAAGAAGCGGCTCACGATCAGATCGAGGCCGGGGAACACCGTCACGAGGACGAGTGCGGCGGTGCAAACGGCCAGTGTCGGCCTCATCGTGGGTGTGCGAACTGTGGGCAGACAGGCGGGCGAGGGACCCCGCAGGCACTTCGGTGCAGGACACTACGCGACGCGGATGTCGGGGCCATGCGCGATTCCGCTCTCAGGCCACCGACTTCGACCACAACTGCAACACCAGGACCCCGGCAATGATGAGCCCGATGCCGATGAGGGCTGGGGTGTCGAGGACCTGGCGATAAAAAATCCAGGCCGTCACCGACACCAGCACGATGCCCACGGCCGACCACACGGCATAGGCCACGCCGATGGGAATGCTGCGCAGCGCGAGTGACAATCCCCAGAAGGCGATCCCATAGCCGACCACCACGAGCAGGGAAGGCAGGGGACGCGTGAAGCCATCGGCCGCCTTCAGGGCGGATGTGGCGACGACTTCGGCAATGATGGCGACAGTGAGCCAGGTCCAGGCCATGAGGTGAGTTCCGTAAGGGGGAATGGAGGGCGAGTTGGAGGCGCGCAAGCTAACACCCTCGCGGCATCCTCCGGTACGCGTAGCCGCCGGCCTGTGCCCATGAGGCCGCGAGTCGGGCCACTTGAGGCCCCTGCCGACAGTCCGCGCGCGTATATGACCAGTTCCAGCATATTGACGCCCACATCGCGCAAACTAACCTAGGAGTGCCGTGGGTTAGCACCCTTCGAGCGGCGAATTCAAATACGCATGGCTATGCCTATGTGCCCGCCGGTCACCCCGGACGTGGCTGGCCCGCCACATTGGGAGGACGAACTGTGCAACACGCCGTCGAAATCGACGCCGCGGTGGATAGCGCCATCGCCGAACATCAGGATAAAGCGGGTGCCCTCCTGCCCATCATGCACGCCGTGCAGGATCGTCTGGGCTACGTGCCTGATGCCGCTGTACCGCGGATCGCAGTGGCGCTGAATCTGTCGCGCGCCGAGGTGCATGGATTCGTCACCTTCTATCACTGGTTTCGGCGTCATCCCGTCGGGCGCCATGTTGTGCACGTCTGCCGGGCCGAGGCATGTCAGGCGCTGGGAGGGCGCGAGGTCGAAGCCCGTTTCAAGCAGCGACTGGGCTGCGACTACCACGAGACCTCGGCCGATGGCGCGGTTTCCCTGGAGCCGGTCTACTGCCTCGGGCACTGTGCACGGGGGCCCTCCGTGCTGGTCGACAACGAGCCGGTTGCCGCCCTCGATTCAGCAGCCGTCGATGAATTGATCGCATCCCTGCGGAGTGAGCCTG
>DNIF01000207.1:1047-3644 GCA_003485715.1 Gammaproteobacteria bacterium | reverse complement strand
ATTTAGCGCCCAACCCTTGCCGGTTGGGCGTTTTCGTTTCCGGGTTCCGCCACACCGCGCGGGGGTCGGCGCCGATCTGTCTGTGCCACCCGCTGATGGCCGAGCGCCCGGAGATCGCCGGGTTCGACTCTCCCTCGCTCTCTGTTCTCTCAAAACCGGCGCCAACTTTTCTGCCGCGGCGCACGCACACGACCCTTTCCGACCGTGACTTGCGCGTGTGTCGTTGCCATCGGTTGTCCTCCGAGCGTGGGTGACCAGCCCCACAGGACAACGGAACCCATCGATCCAGGCGCAGGACGACGAAGTCACGCTGGGTCGCATCGCGCCCCCAACGAGCTCGATGGCTCTCGGAGGATGCCGGTATCGGTAGGCAACCCGCGGCTGGGGCTCGTCCTTACGCGCCTTCCAGGCGCCGTCGCCAGTCCTCGGTCTGCCCCGTCTGGAGCCGCTGCTCGAAAAGCCGGCGCCAACTCGCCGGCAGCGGCAGCGCGAGCACGGGCTCGAGCCGGTCCGGCCGGGTCTCGCGGTCGCGGATCAGGGCCAGCACGCTGGCGACGCTGTGGGTGGGGTGCGGCCGGTCGATGAGTTCGCACGCATCGCCGGCCTCGATCCAGCCCGGCTCCAGCACCCGCAGATACCAGCCCGCACGCCCGCTGGCCTGGACGCGCGCCGCCATGACCGGAACGCCAAAGCGCAGGTTGAGCTTGAAGCAGGGCTGCCGGCCTTGCGTGACCGAGAACAGCGCGCTGCCGATGCGCCAGCGGTCGCCGATACAGACAGCGTGCTCGTCGAGCCCGTCGATGCTCAGGTTCTCGCCGAACGCGCCGGGCGCATCCAGCAAGGGATGATCGGGAAACAGGCTGCGCCAGGGTTCGTAATGGGACCAGGCGTAGCAGAGCACGGCCTTGTCCGGGCCGCCGTGCACCCGGAGATCGGCCTGCTCGTCCCCGGCCAGCCCCAGGGCCTCGACCCGTCGCGGCCCGCTCACCGGCCGCTTGGCGATGCCGCTGACGGTGGGGCCGAGCGCCTGCACGCGGCCGACGAGCACGCATCGAACGTGCGCAACCATCGCTTCAGGCCAGGCGGTTGCGTGCGAACCAGTCGGACAGCACGCGATCGAGCGCCTGCGCGAGCCCGCGCCGATGCTCGCGGGCCTGGGCACGCAGCGCATCGAGGTCGATGCCGGCTTGTGCCAGCTCGTCGGTGTGGCCGATGAGCCATTGTTCGATGCGCGTGGGATCCACCTCGAGGTGGAACTGCCAGGCCATCGCGTGATCGCCCACCATGAACGCCTGGTGCGGGCAGACGGGTGTCGCGGCCAGGCTCTCGAGGCCTGGGGGCAGCGCGAACTGGTCGCCATGCCAATGCAAGACGCTCTGGCCGCCGATCAGCGCGAGCGGCGTGTCACGCGCGGCTGGCGCCAGGGTTAGAGGGGAGAACCCGATCTCCTTGCGGCCCATCGGCCGCACCGCCGCGCCGAGCGCGCGCGCCATCAGTTGCGCGCCGAGATAAATGCCCAGCAGGGGCCGACCGCCGTCGATGCGCTCGCGGAGGAGGCGGACTTCCTCGGCGAGATACGGGTAGCGGGTGTCTTCCTCTGCCCCGATCGGCCCGCCGAGGACGACGAGCAGGTCGACCGGGTCGAGATCGAGCGTCCGCAGTGCATCGACGCCGACGTCGTGGTAGTGGATGCGCCAACCGCGCTCCCGCAGCCATGGTTCGATGAGGCCCAGGTCTTCAAAGGCGAGGTGGCGCAACGCAAAGGCAGTTTTCATGCGCTGGGTGTCCTCCGACGTCCTTGGCTCCGGCACATCTCCATCACTGCGAGGTCGCACAGGCACCGTCGGTGCAGGCTCCGGCATCCGCTTCGTTGCGGGAGGGATCGATCACCGCGGCGTGCGGCTGCGCCAGCAGCTGCCCGATCGCCACGCCCAGGTGCAGCTCGTCGAGGGCGCCGAAATGATGCAAGCGCAGGCGCCCTTGCCGGTCGAGCAGCAGGGTGCTCGGCGTGCCCTGCAGGCGCCACTGCGCCATGGTTTGCGGAATCGGACCGTCGGGCGAGGGCACATCCACGCCGATCGGAAATCGCAGCCGGTATTCGTGGATGAACGCCTGCAGCGCCTGGGGGCCCATGGCCTCGTGGTGCTCGAACACGCAGTGCAGTCCGACGACGGCCACGCCTTCCCCGCCGAAGCGCTGGTGCACCCTGGCGGCCAGAGGCAGGCCGTGGGAGACGCAACCCGGGCAGAGCATCTGGAAGGCGTGGATCAGCACGACCCGGCCGCGCAGGTCGGAAAGGCGCAGCGGACCTTCGGTGTTGAACCACCGGGACACCTGCCAGTCCGGTAGCATGGGGGCGACGTGCTCGTTCATTCAGGACTCGCCTTTCTTGCCATTGGGGTCTGCAAAGGGTGGCCCGCATCCCCGCCGATTGCACCGATGCCGCGCGCATGCAGCCCTCTTGTTTGTTCGCGTTGGAGCAGGGCGGGGGCGGACGAGCGGATCATAGACCCAAATCCCGGCGGCGGGGCCACCCGGCGTCCAAAAAAGTGCCTCTCTTGAATTCCGCGTGGGTGAATTCGGTAGTGTTTTGGCTG
>DNIF01000207.1:0-666 GCA_003485715.1 Gammaproteobacteria bacterium | reverse complement strand
CCGATGCGGCACGGTGACGCATCGGCCATGACGAGCAGGAGCGATTGCCATGCATGACAAGTTGTTCGCAGCGGCGCTGGGCATCGCGCCGCCGTGGTTCGTCGCCGGCGTTCGCTTCGACGAAGCGAGCAAGGTGCTTACGGTGGGCATCGACTTCACCGCCGGCAACCGCTTCGGCGTGGACGGTGCGACTGGCGAGCACCCGGTGCACGACACCGTCACCAAGACCTACCGGCACCTGAACTTCTTCCAGTATGAGTGCGTGCTCGAAGTGCGCACGCCGCGCGTGAAGCTGCCCGACCGCACGGTGCACTTGGTCAAGCCGCCGTTTGCCGGCAAGCTCTCGGGCTTCACGCTGCTGTTCGAGGCGCTGGTGTTGATGCTGGCGCCGCAGATGCCGTTTGCCGCGACCGCGCGCATCGTGGGTATCTCGGATCATCGGGTGACGGCGATCTGCCGCCGCTACGTCGCGCTGGCGCTCGAACTCGCCGACTTCAGCCAGGTCAAGGCGCTGGCCATCGACGAGACCTCGCGTGCCCGCGGCCACGACTACATCACGCTGGCCGCCGATGCCACCGAGCGCAGGGTGTTGGCCGTGGCCGAAGGGCGCGAGGCCAAGACCGTCGCGGCCATCGCCACCGAGCTGGCCGAACATGGCTGCCCGCC
>DNIF01000137.1 GCA_003485715.1 Gammaproteobacteria bacterium | reverse complement strand
ACTTCAAGCACGAGGCGATAGCCCTGGCTTGGGAGCTGCTCACGAAGGTCTACGGCCTGCCGGAGGAGCGCCTCTGGGTGACTGTGCATCACACGGATAGCGAGGCAGCCGAGATCTGGCTGGACGAGATCGGCGTGTCGCCCGAGCGCTTTTCCCGCTGTGGGGACGCCGACAACTTCTGGTCCATGGGTGATGTAGGCCCCTGCGGGCCATGTACCGAGATCTTCTATGACCACGGTCCGGACGTGGCAGGCGGCCCGCCGGGTAGCGCGGATGCCGATGGTGACCGCTATGTGGAGATCTGGAATCTCGTCTTCATGCAGTTCGACCGTGCCCCGGACGGCAGCCTGAGCTCCATTCCGCATCCCTCGGTTGACACCGGGATGGGCCTCGAACGTATCGCCTCGGTGCTGCAAGGGGTGCGCAGCAATTACGACACCGATCTATTTCGTAGCCTGGCACGCGGAGTGGAGTCGTTACTCGGTCGTGCGCTGCCGGCATCGCCTTCGCTCAATGTCGTCACCGATCACTTGCGGTCCACCAGTTTTCTCATCGCCGACGGTGTGATGCCGAGCAACGAAGGTCGTGGCTACGTACTCCGCCGCATCATTCGGCGCGCCGTGCGCCATGGGCACCGGCTCGGCTTCGAGGGTGGTTTCCTGCATCACCTGGTGCCGGTGCTGGCCGAAACCATGGGTCGAGCCTGGCCTCTGCTGGCGCAGGAAGCGACGCGGATCCGCGCAGTGCTCGAACAGGAGGAGCAACGCTTCGGTGAGACTCTGCACCAGGGGCTGCGACTGCTCGAGCAGGCCATTGAACGCTCGGGTGGTCGTGGGATCAGCGGCGTCGATGTCTTTACGCTGTATGACACCTACGGTTTCCCGGTCGATCTCACGGCGGACATAGCCCGCGAGCGCGGCTTGAAGGTGGATCTCGAGGGTTTCGAAGCCGAGATGGCGCAGCAGCGTGCACGTGCGCGAGCTGCGAGTCAGTTCGGTGTCGCCGCCACCAACCTGCCTGCGGGTGTGGAGGGACAGACCGAGTTCCTGGGTTACACGCAAGAATCGGCCAGCGCCCGTGTGCAGGGGCTTTGGCTCGATGGTCGGGGTGTGGATGCCCTCGCCATCGGACAGACGGGCATGGTAGTGCTCGATGCCACCCCCTTCTATGCGGAAGCGGGCGGGCAGGTCGGTGATCGGGGTGTGATTGACACCGCGGGCGCGCGCTTTCGCGTGACCGACACCCAGCGGCAAGGCGCTCTGGTAGTACATGCGGGTCATATCGAGCAGGGCACACTCACGCTGCAGGATGCGGTGAACGCCAAGGTCGATCATGTCCTGCGGGATGCCACACGCAAGAACCACTCGGCCACCCATCTCCTGCACGCCGCCCTGCGCCAGGTGCTGGGCAATCATGTGCAGCAGAAGGGTTCGCTGGTGGCCCCGGATCGGCTGCGTTTCGACTTCACGCATCCTGAGCCAGTCAGATTGGACCAGCTCCGGGAGATCGAGCGGCTGGTCAACCGCGAGGTACTGGCCAATCGTGAGGTGGAGACCAGCGAGATGGCCTACGACGCCGCGGTGGCCGCCGGTGCCATCGCACTGTTCGGCGAGAAGTATGGCGACCGGGTGCGCGTGCTGAGGATGGGCGACTTCTCCTGTGAGCTCTGCGGCGGCACACACGTCGCGCGCACCGGCGACATCGGCCTGTTCAAGATCGTCTCCGAGGCAGGCATCGGTTCGGGTGTCCGACGAGTGGAAGCGGTAACCGGAGAAACTGCCTGGCAGCACACGTGCGAGATCGAGGATGCGTTCAAGGATCTTTGCTCCGGGCTGCGCGCGAACCGGGATACGGCTCAGTCGCGTCTGCAACAGTTGCTCGAGCGAGGTCGGGAACTCGAACGCGAGATTGGTGTGCTGCAGGGGCGCATCGCCTCGCAGCAGGGCAGCGACCTCACGCGTCTGGCCGAGCGCATGGGGGAGGTCAACGTACTCGTCGCTGAGGTCTCGGTGTCCGAGGCCAACGCACTGCGTGAGCTGATGGATCAGCTCAAGAGTCGGCTCGGTACGGCCGTCGTGCTGCTGGCCACTGCTGAGGGTACGGAAAAGGTGCGCCTCATCGCCGGTGTCAGTCAGGACCTCACGCCTACACTCAAGGCCGGCGAGCTGGTGAACATCGCCGCTGCCGAAGTGGGTGGCAAGGGTGGTGGGCGACCGGACATGGCCCAGGCCGGAGGCAGCGATCCGAGTCGTATCCCCATCGCACTCTCCACCGCGCGCGATTGGCTCGCACAGCGGTTGTCTGCCTGATGCGCGCAATGGTGAGCTCTGCAAGCGTCTTGCCCTTGCGCGTCGATTCCCTTCTCTTCGTTTTCAGGTTCATCCGATGGCACTGATCGTCCAGAAGTATGGCGGTACCTCGGTAGGTAATGTCGAGCGCATCCAGGCCGTGGCCGCGCGTGTGAGTCGTGCACGTGCCGAGGGCGATTCGCTGATCGTTGTGGTCTCGGCCATGTCGGGGGAGACCGACCGATTGCTGGGTCTTGCGCGCCAGTTGAGCCCCACCCCCGTAGGTCGCGAACTCGACATGCTTCTGGCGACGGGTGAACAGGCCTCCATTGCGCTCCTCGCCCTTGCCCTCGAGGCGCGAGGATGTCCAGCCGTTTCCTACACCGGCTCGCAGGTTGCCATCCTCACCGACAGCGTCCACAACAAGGCCCGCATCCAGAGCATCGACGAGGGTCGTATCCGCACCGACCTTGCCGCTGGGCGCGTGGTCGTGGTGGCCGGATTCCAAGGTGTCGATCAGGAAGGCAACATCACGACGCTGGGCCGCGGCGGATCAGACACCACAGCCGTCGCACTGGCCGCTGCGCTCGCTGCGGATGAATGCCACATTTACACGGACGTGGATGGCGTCTACACGACCGATCCGCGCATCGTCCCTGAGGCGCGTCGGCTGAGCACGATCACTTACGAGGAGATGCTCGAACTGGCAAGCCTCGGCGCCAAGGTGCTGCAGATCCGCTCAGTCGAGTTCGCCAGCAAGTACAACGTGAAGCTCCGCGTCCTGTCGTCCTTCGAGGAGGGTGCGGGAACGCTCATCACTACGGAGGGGAACAGGATGGAGCAGGTCGTGATTTCCGGTGTGGCACTCAATCGGAACGAGGCGAAGATCACGCTCGTCGGGGTGCCTGATCGCCCCGGCATCGCCGCCTCGATCCTCGGAGCTGTGTCCGATCGCAACATCGAAGTGGACATGATCGTGCAGAACGTCGGTGCCGACGGGTTGACTGACTTCACCTTCTCCGTATCGCGGGGGGACTACGACTCCGCCATTGACGCCGTTGGACCGGTGGCACAGGAGCTGGGTGCACGCGAGGTCGAAGGCGACCCACGCATCTGCAAGGTGTCGCTGGTTGGTGTAGGTATGCGCTCCCATGCGGGTGTGGCCAGCCGGATGTTCCGCACGC
>DNIF01000034.1 GCA_003485715.1 Gammaproteobacteria bacterium | reverse complement strand
GCCCGCAGACGGGTACGGCGTTAGTGCGCTGAAGGCGGTAGCGGCAGCAGGCCCGAACCGGGCGCGTGCGCCGCGGGCTGGGTGGTGACGCTGCGCGCCGATAGTAGACCTGGACCTCCCCCGGTACCAGACGGCGCTCAGCCGGCGTTGCGTAGCGCGTCGAGCAGTGCGGTGTGCCATCTGGGTGAGGCCACCAGTAGACCCCGCCCCACGAGTGCAACACCCCGGGAGAAGTCGAGTGGAAGACCATCGAGGTCGCTCACCCGGGCACCGGCTGCCTGTGCTATCACCGCGCCTGCTGCGTGGTCCCAGGTCTTTTCCACATAGCTCGGGTCGCGCGGCAGACGCGCATAGACTTCGGCGTCACCCCGGGCCACCAGGGCGTACTTGCACTGACTGTCGATACGAACCGGGGCCGCACTGACGCCCAGCCGTTCCAGGCTGCGATCAAGCAACCCGCGCCACGCATGGCGCAGGTCGCGTGATTCACAGATGCGGATCTTCGCCCCGATGGATCCCGAATCACTGCATTGGATCGCTCGCCAGGCCGCCGCCTCCGAAAGCGAGCTCTGCCATGCCCCTGAACTGCGGTGGCCGAGTAACAGCACGCCTGCCGGCTGTCCGATGTTGCCGAGCGGTATTCCGGACTGCGGCAGGGCGGGGCAACCGAGCAGACCGAATACCGGGGTGCCCTCCCGGACGAGGGCCAGGCAGATCGCGTACTGACCACCACGCAGGAAGCCCTTTGTGCCGTCGATGGGGTCGAGCAGCCACCAGCAGCCGCCGGGGGCACTCCGCACTTGAGAGGCCCGGTTCAGCCAGAGCAGCAGCTCGTTCGGGTGGCGAGGACGCAGCCCCGCGGGCAGGGCTGCGTGGACCGATTCGAGCATCTCCGGACCGGCCGCCGCGAGAGCCTCAGCCGATTCCTCGCCGATGAGTGGAATTTCCGTGGCGGTCAGACAGCGGGCAATCCAGCACTGGACGGCGAAATCGGCGACCGTCACTGGTGAGTCATCGGCCTTGCGCACCACCGGTGTTGTCTGGATGGTCGCCGCCAGCGAGCGGGCGATCAGACAGGCCTCGCGCACGGCGCCGAGTGCGAGCGTCTCGACGCTCGTCAGACCGATTGGACCAGGGGGGAGCTGGGAACTCATCCGTGCACCTTTCGCCTGCTTGCGTGCCTGATGGACAAAGGCTGTCGCAGCACGCTGCCCTCGCCAACTCGGAGGCCAGCCTACCCGGGTCACGCCGGTCACTCCATGGGGCCGAGGCCTCCGCCCGTTGCTGCGACGCACATCAGTCATTACAGGTTGTGCGAATGCCCCTGACACGGCTCTTGATGCCACTGCACCCCCTTACCGCGCCTTGTGAATTCGCCAGGAACCCATGCCGCCTCCTGTTCGTTCTTGCACTGCGGGAAGCGCTCGACGCGTTCCGTATAGGTAATCACCGACCTATACTGCGTCGCCTACTGCAGCCGGCGTCCGGTCGAGGTCATGCACACCGGCCAGTACATCCCCCGTCGCGCGACGCACGGTCTGACCTTCGTGCGTTGCAAGGTGTGCTGTTCCACTGCCGCTGCAGTACCACCTGCTGTTCCAGCAAATCCAACGAAAAGAGCTCCGACCCCGCGCAAGATGGCGGAGGGGACGGGGGAGGGAGGTCCGGTAGCATGTCCGCGGTCAAGCAATATCCCGTACCAGCCATCAATCAGTCGGGCACCTACTTCGATGCCGAGGCCTACCGCCGGGCTTATGACGAGTCCGTGCATGATCGGGATGCCTTCTGGGCGCGCCAGGCAACGGAACATCTCCATTGGTTCCAGCGTTGGCACCGAGTGCGACTGGAGGATTTCAGCAACGGACATATACGCTGGTTCGAGGGGGGCAAGCTCAATGTGAGCTACAACTGCCTCGATCGACATCTCGCTACGCATGCCGACCAGACGGCGATCATTTTCGAGGCTGACCGCCCGGGGGAGCACCGGCACATCAGCTACCGGGAATTGCACGAGCAGGTCTGCCGCTTCGCGAACGTGCTGAAGTCGCTTAACGTGACTCGGGGTGATCGCGTTGCCATTTACCTGCCGATGATTCCGGAAGCGGTGGTGGCCATGCTGGCCTGTACCCGCATCGGTGCGGTGCACTCGGTGGTCTTTGGTGGCTTCTCACCCGAGGCCCTCAAGGATCGCATCAATGATGCCGCCGCCGAGGTCGTGATCACTGCGGACGGTGGCCGTCGTGGCGGCCGCAGCGTCCCGCTCAAGGCAAACGCGGATCAGGCGGTCATCGACTGCCCGAGCGTGCGGCGAGTGGTGGTCGTGCGCCACACCGGCGATGCCATCGAATGGCATCCGGAGAGTGACGTCTGGTATCACGACGCGATGCAGGAGGTCTCGGCAGAATGCGCGCCGGAATGGATGGGGGCCGAGGATCCGCTGTTCATTCTCTATACCTCGGGATCCACGGGCAGGCCGAAGGGTGTGGTGCACACGACGGGCGGCTATCTGTTGTACGCCGCCGTCACCCATCGCTACGTCTTTGATTATCGGCCCGGCGACATCTACTGGTGCACGGCAGATATCGGCTGGGTAACGGGCCACAGCTACATCGTCTATGGCCCGCTATGCAACGCAGCCACTTCCGTGGTTTTCGAGGGTGTGCCCACCTGGCCCGACGCGGGCCGCTTCTGGCAGGTCTGCGCGACCCATCAGGTGAACAGCTTCTACACCGCACCCACGGCCATCCGCTCGTTGATGGCGCAAGGCGAGGACTTTGTCGCCCGGCACGACCTCGCCAGCCTGCGTGTGCTCGGTTCGGTGGGTGAGCCCATCAACCCGGAGGCCTGGGATTGGTACTACCGTGTCGTTGGAGGCGGCCGCTGCTCCATCGTGGATACTTGGTGGCAGACAGAGACGGGCGGCCACCTCATCACGCCGCTGCCGGGCGCGATCCCGATGAAGCCCGGTTCGGCCACGCTACCTTTCTTCGGTATCGAGCCGGTGCTGCTGGACGAGAAGGGGCAGGAAGTGCAGGGTGCGGGTGAGGGAGTGCTTTGCATCCGCCACTCCTGGCCAGGTCAGGCCCGCACCATCCACGGCGACCACTCCCGCTTCGTCGAGACCTATTTCCGGATGTATCCGGATCTCTACTTCTCGGGCGATGGCGCGCGCCGCGACGAGGATGGCTACTACTGGATCACCGGGCGTGTCGATGACGTCATCAATGTCTCTGGTCATCGCATGGGCACGGCCGAGGTGGAGAGCGCGCTGGCATTGCATCCTGCGGTCGCCGAGGCGGCAGTGGTGGGTTTCCCGCACGAGATCAAGGGCCAGGGAATCTACGCCTACGTCACCCTCATCGGCGACGTCGAGGAAAGCGAGGAGCTTCGCAAGGAACTCATCCAGCACGTGCGTCGCGAGATCGGTCCCTTTGCGACGCCCGATGTCATTCAGTGGGCACCCGGGCTGCCAAAGACGCGCTCCGGAAAGATCATGCGACGCATCCTGCGCAAGGTTGCGGCGCGCGAGTTCGATGGTCTTGGTGACATCTCGACCTTGTCAGACCCCACCGTGGTCGAGCAGATAATCGACCGGCGCATGGCGCTTGGCTGATTTTTTGCGACGCAATATCCGTGCGTGCTACATTGCGCCCGCTCAGTAGCGTCCGAGCCCGCCAGCGCACGGCGAGGGCTTCGGGCAGCCAAAAGATTTGCCACGACGCAGGCGGGGTAGCTGGAAGGGGCGAACCGGGTCGGGCGGTGTGTCGGTCGTCGTGACGGCAGGGCCGGGGCCGGAGGTCTACCCTCCGACGAAGCCATAAGCTGCCAGCCCGGTGAGGGCATTGGCTGCGCCTGCGTCTTCTCGGTGTACATGACTCAGGAGACCACCAATGACTGCCAATCCCGACCTCCTCAAATGGACTGATGATTTCGTCAGTGCCCAGCGAGGCTACTGGGACCTCTGGAGCCGGCTCGCGCAGGAGTCACTGCGGGCGGACCCAAGTGCTGCGCAGATCGCCATGGGCGGCTGGGCCGACGGCTTTGATCGCTGGTGGAAGGGTATTCAGGGTGGTCTGCCGAGGGGCGAGGTGGCGCCGGCCATGAGTGCGGTTGCCGATCAGATGCGCTGGTTCATGAAGATGTCGGAGGGTTGTTCGCGCTACCTCTCGGCCTACGCCGGCATGGATCAGCCCACCGCGCAGTGGCAGGAACAACTGGAACGGTCCTTCGATCAGTTCCGTCAGTTCATGGCCCCGGGGCAACTTGGTGATTGGGCAGATGCCACCCGCAGCGTCATGGGCGGTGGTCCGGAGCCGATTGGCTCGATGATGCACTCCATGGCTGGCCTCTATGCTGCGTCCGCAGACATCCTCAGTGGCCTCAAGGGAGAAATCCCGTCGGTCATGGGGGCGCTTGAAAACGAGACCCAGCGCCTGCTCGGCATCCCGGCGGTCGGTTATAGCCGCGAAACGCAGGAGCAGATGCAGCGCGCACTGCAACTCCACCTCGCGCATCAGCATGCCGTCAATCGATTCAGCATGGCCATGTCTCAGCTTACGAGCGAGTCCATGGACCTTTTGCTGAAGAAGCTGATCGAGACGGGGGAGAAAGGAGAGACGATTTCCTCCTTGCGCGGGCTTTACGACCTGTGGGTGGACAGCAGCGAGGAAGTCTTCGCTCGCTTCGCCCTGACGGATGAGTACTCCCGGCTCTACGCAGAGGTGGTCAACACGCTCATGGCCTTCCGCGTCCACGCGCAGGCCATGGTCGATGACACGCTCGCACGCATGAATCTCCCTACCCGCCGCGAGCTCAACACCCAGTACGAACGCTTTCATGCCCTGCGCAATCAGGTGGTCGAGTTGGGCCGCCGCCTGAGCCCGGAGCCATCTCCGGCCGGCGATGACGAAGCAGCGCGCCGGATTGCACTGCTCGAGGAGCAGGTGGCCCGCCTGAGTGCGCAACTTGATAGTCAGGCAGTGTCTCCGGCGATACCCCAGCCCAGCGCTGTCACTAACGCGACCGCTGTAAACCAACCATCGCCCCAGTCGGGAGGCAGTGCACTGGGTGGAGCGGGCCCGGGTGGTGCACGCAAGCGCGGTCGAGGCTGAGGTCGTGATGTCGACCTGTCTGCCCGTGCCGGATCGCCGTGGCGTTGCGACCGCAGCGCTTGGGCGGGTTGCGGAAGAAGACAGAAACTGTCGTTCACGTGCGTGGCGTCCGGGCGTGGAGTCCCGAACCCACGGACAGTCGAACGCACTTCATGTGCTAACAGGCAACTGAGGATTCGAAACGTGTTCCCCATCGACATACATCCGCATGGATCCCTCGAGGAATTGCAGAACTTCACTCTCGGGCTGGTCGACGGACTGCGCAACCTGAGTGAGCTAGGCGAGATCGAACTGGGCTGCACTCCGCGCACGAGCGTGCATCAGATGGACCGGGTACATCTGATGCACTTTGAGTCCGACAAGCCGCCAGAGCAGAAGGTGCCGGTACTCATCGTCTACGCGCTGGTCAATCGCCCCTACATGGCGGATTTGCAGGAAAACCGTTCACTTGTGCGCGGCCTCATCAATGCGGGCCTGGACGTCTACCTGATCGACTGGGGCTATCCCGATGGCGCGGATGCCTGCCTCGGACTCGACAACTACATCAATGGCTACATGCACGAGTGCGTGGAGTGGATCTGCAAGCGGCATGGGCTGCCCGCGATCAATCTGCTCGGCATCTGTCAGGGAGGTTCCTTCAGCCTCTGCTACAGCGCGCTTCACCCGGAGCGCGTGAGGAACCTCATCACCACCGTCACGCCCGTCGATTTCCACACCCCGGAGGACATGCTTTCCAACTGGGTGCGCCATATCGATATCGATCTGCTTGCTCGTGCCCTGGGCAACATACCTGGCGAGTTTCTCAATCTTACTTTCCTCTCGCTCAAGCCCTACCGGCTCTCCGGGCAGAAGTACCTCGACATGGTCAAGGCGTTGCAGGACGAGCAATCCGCGATGAACTTCATGCGCATGGAGAAATGGATCTTCGACAGCCCGGATCAGGCTTCGCGTGCCTATCGGGAATTCATGCAGCAGTTCTATCAGGCCAACGGGCTCATCAAGGGTGAGGTCACGATCGGCGGGAAGAAGGTCGATCTCGCGAACGTCACGATGCCGATTCTGAACATCTACGCACGTGATGATCATCTGGTCCCACCCGCGAGTTCCAAGGCCCTTGAGCATCATGTGGGGACCAAGGACTATCAATCCATCGAGTTTCCGGGCGGGCACATCGGCATCTACGTGTCTGGCAATGCACAAAAGCTCATTCCACCCACGGTTGGAAAGTGGCTCGCTGATCGCTGAATTGGATTCTTGTGCCGTCGCAGACCGCCCTTGTGAAATCGGGGGCGGCCTGCGGTGGCGTTTCGGGATAGTCGTTGCGAGCAGCACCTTCGCGCGATGCTGTGCGCTTCAGTCTTTGCCCGAAAGCAAGACACCCGAAAATCCCCACGCCGACATGCCGGCGCGGACACCACTCCAGGTGTTGACCTTGCGCAGCGTCACGGTGCGACGAAGAAGAAGATACTTGCGCGCCGGTAGGACGGCGGAAGCGCCAGCCCAGCCTCACCCCAGTGGAGATCGCTGGGCCGGATTGGATTGAAACTGGATCTTCGCTTTCGAAGCTCAGCCAGGCCGAGTTGGCTTGCGCGGTGCTGTCGGCCGCTGCGCCGTTGCAGAGGAGCGCTTCGCTGCAGTGGTTGCAGGTTTGGCGGCGGTGGCTGATTTTTGGTGCTCCGCCTTGGCCGGCGCAGCCGGGCTATTGCTATTGACGGCTGCGCGCTCCCCGGTCGGTGCCTCATACGATGCGACTACCGAGCTTGTCGCGTCGTGTGAGGCGGCCAGTTCTGCGGTGTTGCTGCCGCTGGTCACCTTATCTGGTGCAACCGTGGCACTTGCTGCGGCCGCGAACGGGATTTCGGGCCCCGCTTGCTCAACCGCCTCGTAGGGCCGCTGCGCCATGGCTGCCGCGGCAGCGTCCGCTGGCTGGCCATCATCCCGCAAGAGCAGCTGCGTGGTCAGGATCAGGTTGCCGCACTCCCCAGCACAATCGATGAGAGTCGAGCCCCACGCCTGCACCAGCGTAGATTCCTCGCGCCAAAATTCGCCCAGGGAGCTGTCACCACCCATCATTGCATCGGCTCGGCGCGATGTCAGGGCTACGAAATCATCGACCAGACTGAGTCCGGCCACTGTCATCCGCTCACACAGAAGCATGCTCGCATCCGCCACCTGGGCCATTGCTTCGAGGTCGGTGAGGGAGGGCGTGGGGAACTCCGGGCCGGTGGCCGGTGCGGTAGTCATGCGGCGTACCTCGCAGGTTTGGTCACGGCCGGTAGCTCGCGTGCGTCCGTTCCGGCGCCGAGAGGCAGTGGCACCCAAGTGTCACTGTGTTAGTGCAATGCAGCAGACGGCTTCAGGCTAGGACGTGTCTTGGGGGCTGTCAAGCAGCGGCGGCTAGGGTGGTGGTCCATCCGCCGCTGTCCTGCCTCTTTGGCGGATCTTTCCTGCTTGAGCCCGTTCAGATACCCATGTAGAGACCGCCATTCACGGAAAGGTCTGTTCCCGTGATGTAAGCGCTGCTTTCGGCAGCCAGAAAGGCGACCGCATCACCGATCTCCTCGGGTCGTGCCAGACGCCCGACCGGCACCTTCGAGACGATCGCCTCGCGGATGTTCTCCGGCACCGCCATCACCATCTTGGTGCCCACGTAGCCGGGCGAGATGCTGTTTACGGTGATACCGAACTCTGCCAGCTCGCGGGCGAGCGACTTGGTGAAGCCGGTCATTCCGGCCTTTGCCGCAGAGTAATTCGTCTGACCGAATTGCCCTTTCTGTCCGTTCACCGAGGAGATATTGATGATCCGACCGAAGCCCTTCTGGATCATTCCCTCGACTACATGCCGCGTGACGTTGAAGACGCTGTCGAGATTGGTGGCAAGCACCGCATCCCAGGCACCTTGATCCATTTTTGCGAGTGTGCCGTCCCGGGTTATGCCGGCGCAGTTCACGAGGATCTCGACTGGACCCAACCGGTTGGTCAGGTCCTGTACGACCTGAGCGCACTGCTCGAAGCGTGTGACGTCGAGCTCAACGATTTCGAATTCGAAGCCCTCCCGGCGCAACTCCTGCTGCCAGAGTCGGGCAGCGTCGCGCTCCTGGGCGATGTGGGTGGCAATGACGATGTGGCCGTCGCTGCCAAAGCGACGACAGATGGCGGTCCCGAGCCCGCCGATGCCACCGGTGACCAGTACGACACGGGTTACCGCTTGTCCGGGACGGGTATGTGCAGTCCCGGAAAGGAGATCCATGGTCTTGCCGAGGTGCTGCTGACTGCGTGAGGTGACTGAACTCAAATGGTCCAGATGGCGCTCTGCCATCCTCTCAAGGCCCCGGCTGGTGGCCGTCCCCAGCTCACCCATGGAACGCAGCACCGTCTCGACGGACTGGGCCCAGGTCTCGAAGAAACGCGGCTCGAACCAGTACATTGCACTTGACTCCTCATTGGCACCGACGGGTCACCTGGATCCGTACAGGGTGCGACCAAATTCAAACACCGGCCTTGGGGACATGGCCGCCACATCGACGGCCGTATCCTGCGGGAAACGGCGCCCACAGACCACGGCAAGCGCCCCTGTCACCGAGCGGACGCAAGCGCACAATCACCGCGGCGATGGTCAGGAACCTCAGGCTTTCCAAGCCTGGCAGCAGGGGCGTCCCGGCTGCGTTGTATGGCCCCGTCTGTGCCCGAAAAGTTCTGCCGCGCTGCAACAACGTTAGCGCGAGCCCTCTCGGAGGGCAAGCACGAAAGTTCGCGAAGGGGCACAACCTGCACGAGCTTACATCTTATCGTCGTCAGGGCGAAGGACTTTCACGGCCCCAACAAGAAGGCCCCGCCGGGCGCTCACTGGCCCGGCGGGGTGATGTGTGCAGCGGTTCCCCGGAAACGCCTACTTGTTGTCTCCGCTACCCGAGCCAGCCCCGGGTTCGCCCCCGAGTTTGCCGGACTGAAGTGACACGCCCGCAGCCTTCAGGAAGTCTTCCTGCATGCGCTGCCAGAGCGTGAAGTTCTGCTGCGTCAGTTCGGAGAGGGTGTTCAGGGGATGATTCTTCACTGCCTCGTTGAAACTTTCGCGGAAGGCCTTTTGCTGCTCGGCAAATAGAGCCAGGCTGCGATCGAGGAAGCTGCCCGCAAAGCCCTGCATTGAGTCGCCATAGTAGGAGATGAGCTGTGTGAGCGAGTCCGTTGAGAGAAGGGGCTCACCGGCTTCCTCGCGTTCGATGATGATCTGCAAGAGGATGTTGCGAGTGATGTCTTCCTCGGACTTCTTGTCGACGACACAGAAGGCCACGCCACCGAGCACTAGCTTGCGCACGTCCTCGAGCG
>DNIF01000093.1 GCA_003485715.1 Gammaproteobacteria bacterium | reverse complement strand
AAAAGGGTCGGGATGGTAGGGGTGTGGCCGGAGGAAAGTCAATGCGAGAGCCGCTGGGGGCTGCGCCGCAGCAGGCACAGGTTCGGTGTTCTGCCCGATGGACGCAACGGGGCCTCCAGCAAGGCCAGCCGTTTGCGCCCGGTCATGGCTCGTGTCGTGAACCGGGGCCACCGGTCTCGCTCGGGTGTGGAGACCTTGCGCGGTGAGCGCGTAGGGTCGAGTCTCTCGACCATGGAAACCCCCGTGTCCAACCATCATCACTCTCCACTCTCGCCTCTGGATCGGTTGCTCGTCGAGGTGGATGCCTGTCTGCGGACCCTGACCGGCGTCCATGGGGAGGCGCCCCGCCCGAATCCGGCGGATGCGTCGGTCGTTCCCGAAGGTGTGACGGGCTGCCCGCCAGCACCGGACCAGACCGGGGGGGCGACAAGCCCGGATCCCGCCCTGGAGAGCGAGCCGGTACGCCGCCACGTGGCCGGTCTCATGCGGGTGAACCATGCCGGGGAGGTGGCCGCCCAGGCACTGTACCGCGGTCAGGCGCTGACCGCCCGTTCCAGCGATCTCGGTGCCCGGCTCGATGCTGCCCGTCAGGAAGAGATCGACCATCTCGTCTGGTGTGCCCGGCGCCTCGAGGAACTTGGCAGCCATCCCAGTCGTTTCGGGCTGCTCTGGTACGGCGGTGCCTTCGCCCTCGGTGCCCTTGCCGGCCTGGCCGGCGACCGGGTCAGTCTCGGTTTCCTGGCCGAGACCGAGCGCCAGGTGTCCGAGCACCTCGACGGGCATCTCACTCGCCTGCCTGAGGGCGATACGCGCAGTCGTCGCATCCTGGTGCAGATGCGCGTGGAGGAGGATGCCCATCGTGCCTTTGCCGAGGCACACGGCGGTGTGCCACTGCCGGGTCCGGTGCGCGGCGCGATGCGGGCCGCCGCCGGGGTGATGAAGTGGTTGGCCTATCGGGTCTGAGGCCTTCCGCGCCCTTCACGGCGTATCGTGTGGCGATCTGGCTCGTCAGGCGAGTTGGGCCTTGGGCCGGGTGCCACCTGCCGTTCCACTTGACGCCGAGCAGGCTGCCACCGAACAAGCCAGTCAGCGGCACTTGAAACCCCGATCCCTCGCCCCCACGTGCTTGCCTCGAAGGCCGGTGCAGTGCGCGCCGGTTCAAATCCGGCACCGACCAAGCCAATCACGAGGAGGTCATCATGAGCGTTACCCGTTACAGCCCCTGGGATGTCGTCAACCAGATTCAGCAGGACTTGAATCGTGTCTTCGATTCGCGGCGCGGCGAGGGGGCGACCGCCGATACCTCGAACGTCGTCACCGCCCAGTGGGCCCCATCTGTCGATATCAAGGAAGATGCCGAGCGCTTCGTGCTGCTCGTGGATGTGCCGGGGGTGAAGCCCGAAGACATCGAAGTCACCATGGAGCAGGGCGTGCTCACCATCCGCGGCGAGCGGCATGTGGAGCGCACTGAAGGCGATGGCTCCACTTTCAAGCGCGTGGAGCGCGTGCACGGTACGTTCTATCGGCGTTTCAGTCTGCCCGACAGCGCCAATGCCGAGGGCATCGAGGCACATGGTGAGCATGGCGTGCTCCGGATCACCATTCCCAAGCATCAGCGCGTCCAACCGCGCCGTATCAGTGTCAACGTCAACACGGGTTCCCAGTCGGGCTGAGCACCGGCAGGCGAGCCTGCCGGGCGATGGTTGACCTGGCGGCCTTTTGTGTTCGACAAGGGTCGTGGGTGTCCATCCGGGCACCCACGACCAACGGACGGTTCGAAGGATGCGATTCGAGGACTACTACGCAAGGCTGGGCGTGGCGCGCGATGCGAGCGTCGAGGAGATCCGCAAGGCCTACCGGAAGCTCGCACGAAAATACCATCCGGACGTCAGCAAGGAGCCGGATGCCGAGGCCCGCATCAAGGACATCAACGAGGCCTGGTCCGTGCTCGGTGATCCGGAGAAGCGGGCGGCCTACGACCAGCTCGGCAGCAATTGGCGCGCGGGTGAGGAGTTCCGCCCGCCCCCGGACTGGCAGGGCGGCGGTTTCGGTGCGGATTTCTCCAACGCGGATTTCGGCGACATCTTCGAGTCGCTGTTTCAGCGGCATGGTCCGGGAGCGCGCGCGCGCGGGCGCAGGCAGCGGTCCCGGGCTGAGGATCAGACCGTGTCGGTCGAGGTTACCGTCGAGGAGGCAGTCAGCGGTTGCGAGCGCATGCTGCGCCTTGCCGGCCCGGGCGGTGAGCGCACGCTGAAGGTCAAGGTGCCAGCCGGGGCCACGGAGGGCTTTCGGGTGCGTCTCGCCGGACAGGCGAGCGGTGGGCCCGGAGATATTCCGGGTGACGTCTACCTCGAGGTGCATCTGCGCGCACATCCCCTCTATCGGGTCGCCGAGCGCGATCTGAGCTACAGCCTGCCTCTGGCCCCCTGGGAGGCGGCACTGGGGACCCGTCTGGACGTCCCCACGCCCACCGGCGCGGTCGGGCTGACGGTACGACCAGGCACCCAGGGCGGTCAGCGCCTGCGCCTCAAGGGGCGCGGCCTGCCGGCCCTGCGCAGTGGTGAGACACCGGGTGACCTCTACCTCGAGATACAGCTTCGCAATCCCGATCTCGCGAACGACGACGTGCGGAAGGCATTCGAGCAATTGCGAGACACGGTGCCTTTCGACCCACGCGCGGATTGGCCGGGTGGCCAGCGCAAGCCCTGACATGCCCCTCGGTCACCCGGCGCGGGTGCCTTGCGCATGCTGAACTGCCGGCTGGATGCGCCTGCGGTAATCTGTACGGAGTGTCCTAAACAGTCGTTGAACCGGGCCGGCTGCGGCCGGTCTGTCGGCTCCACCACCGGGCTCGGCGGCACTTGTGCAAGCCCCCTCCTTCAAGTCCATGGCAACCGTGAGGACTGACACGTGCATCTCCCGATCAAGTTTCGTAACGCCCTGTTGCTGACGGCGCTGGCAGTCGCTCTGCCGAGCCTGGCCGTGGCGGTCCTGCCGCAGAGTGTCGACGGGGCACCCGTGCCAAGTCTCGCCCCGATGCTCGAACGGGTCACGCCCGGCGTGGTGAACATCGCCACCGAAGGTGTGCAGCGCGTGCGGCGCAACCCGCTGCTCGAGGACCCCTTCTTCCGGCGCTTCTTCAATATCCCCGATCTGCCGGCCGAACGCCGGACCGAATCGCTGGGTTCGGGTGTCATCATCGATGCGGCGCGTGGGCTGGTCGTGACCAACAACCACGTCATCGCCAATGCCGAGCGGATCCGGGTGCGCCTGCGCGACGAGCGCGTCCTGCAGGCAGAGCTGGTGGGGGCCGATCCGGAGACGGACGTGGCGATCATTCGCATCCCGGCAGAGCGGCTGACGGCACTACCCATGGCAGCACCGGACAGCCTGCGTGTGGGCGACTTCGTGGTCGCCATCGGTAACCCCTTCGGCCTTGGCCAGACCGTGACCAGCGGCATCGTGAGCGCCCTCGGTCGCACGGGTCTTGGCATCCTTGGCTACGAGGACCTCATCCAGACCGACGCCTCGATCAACCCGGGTAACTCCGGTGGTGCGCTGGTCAACCTGAAGGGTGAACTGGTGGGCATCAACACGGCGATCTTCTCGCAGGGCGGGGGCAACATCGGCATCGGCTTCGCCATCCCGGCCAACATGGCCCTGCAGGTGGCCGAACAACTACTGCAGTTCGGTGAGGTGCGCCGTGGCTTCCTTGGCGCGCAACTGCAAGACCTCGATCCCAGCCTGGCAGAGGCCTTCGGTCTGCCGGCCGGGCAGTCCGGTGCCGTGCTGAACGCCATCGTGCCCGGCTCGGCCGCGGACGAGGCCGGACTCCGGGCCGGAGATGTCGTCGTCTCGCTCAATGGCCGGCAAATCAACAGTGCGGGAGAACTGCGCACGCAGATCGGCCTGCTGCGTGTGGGTGAACCGGTGCAGCTCGAGGTGCTGCGCGAGGGCAAGCGCATGTCCGTGAGTGCACGGGTCACGCCGCGCGAGGTGACTGAGGTCTCCGGAGACGATTTCCCCAACCCCAGGCTCGCTGGCGCAACCTTGCGCAACTTCCAGGGACCGGGGGATAACCAGCGCGGCGTGGTCGTGACCCAGGTGGCTCCGGGCAGCCGCGCCGGGCAGAACGGGCTGCGCCCGGGCGACATCATCGTGGAGGCCAATCGTCGAGCGCTGACGAACGTCGCGGAACTCGCGGAGGTGATGGCCTCCCCCGGCGCGCAGGTCATGCTCAGGGTACGCCGGCAGGGAGTGGAGGCCTTCGTGGTCCTGCGCTGAGGGGGTGTGAGTAAATCTTGCTGTTAAGCGTCCCGATAGCTGCGTTGGGCAGGGTTCGCTCCCCACTGGAACCGTCATTCCCGTGCAGGCGAGAATGCAGCGCCGTCGCTGCGGAGGAACTGGATCCCGCCTTGCGCTCTGGCGATTCGCGACGGTTACGTCACCTGCTTCGGGTCGCGTGCGGTCCGCCGCGAGCGGCCGTTGACGCGGCCTGTGTTCCTGTGCGAAGGGATGCGTCGGCCCCATCTGGAGCATTTCCATGCAGAACTGCCTCTTCTGCCGCATGGTCCGCGGCGAGATCACCCCTCAGACGGTGCTTGATACAGACGACATTCTCGCCTTTCGCGACATCTCTCCGGCGGCACCCAGCCACGTGCTCATCGTTCCCAAGCGTCACGTGGCCACGATCAACGATGTGACAGGCAGTGATGCGCCCTTGCTCGGGCAGCTCTTCGTCGCGGCCAGGCAAGTGGCGGCGTCGGAAGGGCTGGCCGAGGATGGCTACCGGCTGGTAGTGAACTGCAACGCGAATGCCGGGCAATCCGTCTTTCACGTGCACATGCATCTGCTGGGAGGAGAGCCAATGGGCTGGCCGCCGTTCCCGCGCGAGTCTTGAGCCGGGAGGGGGCAGTGGGCGACTCATCTGCCCTTCGCAGGATGTGGGGTGGAACGGGCGCAAAGCGCAGTCCGAGCCTGCTTCTCTACCCCGTGCGTAACAGGCCGCCCTGACCCGCCTCGGTGACGTTCCCTTCGACCCGAAGCCCATCAGGGCCGCTCGCACCACGGATCCAAGGCAGTCGGCAGTCGCGCACGGCGTCGGCAACGGTTCGTACCGCCGAGAGTCGGGTGAAGCTCGAGCGCCAGACCAGCGCGATCCGGCGGCAGGGTACGGGGTCGCTGAAGGGGCGGAATTCGAGCAGGCCGTTGAGGCTGGCGCCTGGGCCGATCGCACTCGCCGGCAGTACCGTAATACCGAGACCGCTCGCGACCATGTGGCGAATGGTCTCCAGAGAAC
>DNIF01000060.1:3564-6006 GCA_003485715.1 Gammaproteobacteria bacterium | reverse complement strand
ACGCCGCTGTCGCACAGTGCATCGATCAGCGCCTCCGGTATGCCGCACAAGCCAAAGCCGCCGACGGCAATCAGTTGCCCGTCGGCCACCACGCCCTGCAGCGCCGCCGCCGCACTGGGATAAACCTTGTTCATTCTTGCTCCTGAAGCTTGAGTAGGGGTGAAAACCCGGCGAATTGTCCCAGATTGTTATTCATCCTACCGCAAGCTGCGCGGCTCCTGGCTCTCCGGCAATCCATGGCTTGCGGAATTCTGGCCCGCCGTGAATCGGGTAAAATCACCCGCGCGGCTTCACGCAGAGCTGGGGTTTTTCTCTGCCTCTGAAAACCTGTCCCGACCGGCACGGGTGCTTTCCGGCACACTTTCGTCCTGCCAGCGCCCTGCTGCGCCGCCGCCGGGGCTGGTTCCGTTTGCCACACCACCACCAGCCTGGAACCATCCATGAGCGACTCCTTCGCCACCCGCGACACGCTTGCCGTCAACGGCAAGAGCTACGCCTTCTACAGCCTGCCCAAGCTCGGCCAGCGCTTCGACCTCCGGCGCCTGCCCTACTCGATGAAGATCCTGCTCGAGAACCTGCTGCGCTGCGAGGACGGCGTCACCGTCAACGCGGGCCACATCGAAGCCGTGGCGAAGTGGGAGCCGAAGAAGGAGCCGGACACCGAGATCGCCTTCATGCCGGCGCGCGTGGTGCTGCAGGACTTCACCGGCGTGCCCTGCGTGGTTGACCTCGCCGCCATGCGCGACGCGGTCAAGAAGCTCGGCGGCGACCCGAAGCGCATCAACCCGCTGATCCCCTCCGAGCTGGTCATCGACCACTCGGTGCAGGTCGACGTCTTCGGCAAACCCTCGGCGGCCGACGAGAACGGCGTGTTCGAGTTCATCCGCAACAAGGAGCGCTACAGCTTCCTGCGCTGGGGCCAGAAGGCCTTCGACAACTTCAAGGTGGTGCCGCCGAACACCGGCATCGTCCACCAGGTGAACCTCGAGCACCTGGCGCGCGTGGTCATGACGCGCATGATCGATGGCCTCGAGCACGCGTTCCCGGACACGGTCTACGGCACCGACTCGCACACGACGATGATCAACGGCCTCGGCGTGCTCGGCTGGGGTGTGGGCGGCATCGAGGCCGAGGCCGCGATGCTGGGCCAGTCCAGCTCGATGCTGATCCCGCAGGTGGTCGGCTTCAAGCTCACCGGCAAACTGCCGGAAGGCGCCACCGCCACCGACCTCGTGCTCACCGTCACCCAGATGCTGCGCAAGCACGGCGTGGTCGGCAAGTTCGTCGAGTTCTACGGTGATGGCCTCGACCAGCTGCCGCTGGCCGACCGCGCCACCATCGCCAACATGGCCCCGGAGTACGGCGCCACCTGCGGCATCTTCCCGATCGACGGCGAAGCCCTGAACTACCTGCGCCTCTCGGGCCGTTCGGCCGAGCAGATCGCCCTGGTCGAAGCCTACGCCAAGGCGCAGGGCCTGTGGCGCGACCCGGCGGTGCAAGCCGAGTACAGCTCCACGCTCGACCTCGACATGGGCACGGTGCTGCCCTCGCTGGCCGGCCCGAAGCGCCCGCAGGACCGCGTGCTGCTCGCCGACATGCGACAGGTCTACCGCGAAGCGGTCAAGCCGATGGCCGAAGCGCGCGCCGCCAAGACCCCAGCCAAGGCCAGCGGCGAAGCCGACTTCCAAGGCACCAAGCTCAAGGACGGCGCGGTCGTGATCGCCGCCATCACCTCCTGCACCAACACCTCGAACCCGGCGGTGATGCTCGGCGCCGGCCTGCTGGCGCGCAATGCCGTGGCCAAGGGCCTGAAGGTCGCGCCGTGGGTGAAGACCTCGCTTGGGCCCGGTTCGCTGGTGGTCACGGATTATCTGAAGAAGGCCGGCGTGATGGACGACCTCGAAGCGCTGGGCTTCCACGTCGTCGGCTACGGCTGCACCACCTGTATCGGCAACTCCGGCCCGCTGCCGGAGGCCGTCTCGAAGGCCATCGCCGAGGGCGACCTCGTGGTGACCTCGGTGCTCTCGGGCAACCGCAACTTCGAAGGCCGCGTCCACCCCGAGGTGAAGATGAACTACCTCGCCTCGCCGCCATTGGTCGTCGCCTACGCGATGGCGGGCACGACCGACCTGGATCTGAGCACCCAGCCGCTGGGCACCGGCAAGGACGGTCAGCCGGTGTTCCTCAAGGACATCTGGCCCTCCAACAAGGAGATCGGCGACAGCATCGCCGCCACCCTCGGCCCGGAGATGTTCGCCAAGAACTACGCCGACGTCTTCCGCGGCGACAGCCGCTGGAACGCGGTGCAATCGCCGGACGGCGACGCCTACCAGTGGGACGACTCGACCTACATCAAGAACCCGCCCTACTTCGACGGCATGACCATGCAGGTGGGCTCGATCGGCGACATCCACGGCGCGCGCGTCATGGGCATCTTCGGCG
>DNIF01000060.1:0-3222 GCA_003485715.1 Gammaproteobacteria bacterium | reverse complement strand
CTCGATCACCACCGACCACATCTCGCCGGCCGGCAACATCAAGGCCAGCTCGCCGGCGGGCAAGTTCCTGCAGGCGCGCGGCGTGGCCCCGGTCGACTTCAACAGCTACGGCTCGCGCCGCGGCAACGACGACGTGATGGTGCGCGGCACCTTCGCCAACATCCGCATCAAGAACCTGATGCTGGGCGGCGAGGAGGGCGGCAATACCATCCACCAGCCCTCGGGCGAGAAGCTGCCGATCTTTGATGCGGCCATGAAGTACCGGGCCGAGGGCGTGGGCACGGTGGTGTTCGCCGGCAAGGAATACGGCACCGGCTCCTCGCGCGACTGGGCGGCCAAGGGCACCAAGCTGCTGGGCATCAAGGCGGTCATCGCCGAGAGCTTCGAGCGCATCCACCGCTCCAACCTGGTCGGCATGGGCGTGCTGCCGCTGCAGTTCATCGACGGCCAGAACGCTCAGACGCTGGGCCTGAAGGGCGATGAAGTGGTGTCGATCACCGGCCTGCAGGACGGTGTCGGCAAGGTCGCCGACATCGCCGCCAAGCGCCCGGACGGCTCGGTGGTGGGCTTCAAGGTGCAGGTGCTGCTGCTGACGCCGAAGGAAGTCGAGTACTTCCGCCACGGCGGCCTGCTGCATTACGTGCTGCGCCAACTGGCTTCGACCAGTCGGCGCTGACCAGCAGACTGTCCGCACCGGACACAATCGTCGGCCATGCGCCCCGAAAACGGTTTTGCCGCCACATTGCAGCGCCTGCGTCGGCTCTGGCAGCCGCACAACGGGCTGTTTTGGCTGATGCTGCTGTTCAACGGCCTGTCCTCGGGAATGGCCTGGTTTTTGCACCTATCGCCACCCGATGGCTGGTTGCTGCTGCTCTTTACCCTGCTGGCGCTGAGCAATGCGGCGATCGGCATGACCCTGCTGTGGCTGCTGTGGCGCGGGGGCTGAACTGAAGCTCCACGCCTTACCCAGCGGCGCGGCGACGCCAAGTCCCTGTCGCTAATTTCTTCCTCGCGTTCCCCATCATCGTGTCCAGCGAAGGGCGGCTCTACTGCGCCGACCAGTAGGGCGTGGCGATGCCCTCTCCCAAGTCGGCATCGACGAAGCGCCGACGCAGCTCCAGCAACTGTTCGAGCAGTCGCGGCTCGGCGCGCGCATAGGCCTCGGCATCGGCCGTGCGCTTGACCACTACTCCGAGCAGCTCGGTAATGGCGTTGCCGATGGAGTTCTGGCTGATGGTGACGATCAGCTTGCCCCCGTCGTTGCGGTAGATGAGCTGCTTGAAGGCGGGCTGCCAGCGGATGGCGTTGGCGTAGCGCACGTCCTTGATGCAGCGGTTGCGCACCATCTTCGCCGTCCTGAGGAAGTCGCTGTCAAAGAGCAGCCGCTCCTCGACCAGCGCCGGGAAATGCAGATCCGGCAGTATTGGCGCGTTGCGCGTCGACACCTGGCTAAAGAAGCTGCGGTAGAAGTCGAGGAAGCCCTTCAGCAGGATGTCGTACTCCTGCCAGAAGCGTACCTCGGCGAGGCCGTCCGCGCCGCCATTCACTTCCCAGCTCGGCAGGCCCTGCGGATAGCCGGTCAGCGCCAGGCGGCACTCGCCGCGCTCGCACGGCACCAGCAGGCGCAGGTCGAGACCGGCGAAGAAGCTGCGGTAGACATCGCGCATGTGCGCCTGGAACAGCGAATGCTGGCCGCCGTCGGTGAGGTTCGGGTTGTCGGGATCGGCCGCGGCGGCCGCGGCGAGGTCATCCTTGTCGAAGACGATGAAGTGGTTGTGCAGCATGCGGATCGAGGGCACGCCCGGCGCGGTGAGGGGCCAAGTGGCATCCAGGCTCGCCTCGCCAACGAGGACGAGGTGGCGCGCCGGATCCGGATAGCGCTCGAGCATGAACTCGAGCGCGACGCGGTTCATGCGGTTCCAAACATGCCGCACCGGTTCCGGCACCTGCGAGCGGCGCACGGGGCGACCGAGCGGGTCGAGAATGCGCTGCGAGGTATTGTAGATGATCGAGCCGTCGAAGAGGTTGGAATGGCCGATCGCCTTGCGGTAGAAGATCAGGCCTTCCTGATTGGTCAGCAGGCCGTTGTTGTGCTCGAGGTCGGCCAGATTCTCGGTGGAATTGAAGAATTCGTTGGGCGCCATACCCTCTGGCACCTTGATCGGGATGGGTCGGTAGGGCGTGACAATTTCGCGTGGGGCTGAGGTCATGGTGTCTGAAAGTCAGTTCCAGCCCAGCGCCGGGCCGCAACAAGTAGGGCTGAGCCTCCTTAACCCATTGCGCGGCAAGGGTGACAGGGGGATGGTTGTCATTTGTACGGTGCCTCGGCTGGGCTGTCGGTGATCCGGTCAAAGTAACGCGCGCGGTAGAGCAGGCGCTTGCGCGTGTCGGAATCGGCAAAGGACGCGCGGTCGTGCAGGACGTTGTTGCACACCGGCCCCACGCCTGGATCGAGGCGGCCGCGGAAAGGGGTTGCGCTCATCCGCCAAGATGCGCTCCAGCGCCGCCACGGCGCCGCGCGTGTCGGCGTCTTCGCGCCATTCGATGCTGACGGTGCGCGAAGCGTAGATTGCCATGTTGGCTACGCCGCAACGCGCCAGCAGGGCTTCGCGCTCGGCGAAAGTCAGCCGCTGCGGGACGGCGATTTCGACTACGAGCTCGCCTAGCGTGCGCGGATGGGCGGCCAACTTGCCGCCGCGCCAGGCGGCGTAGGCGGCGGCGTTGTCGAGATCGAACTGCTCGGGAAGTATCATTCGCCCGAGAGCACTACGGGATGACGGTGGCAGGCGATGGTTAGTAACCGCCCTTGCCGTAGGGTTTGGGCAGGCCGGCGATCTTCACCGCCTGCTTGGCCGGGCCTTCTTTGGGAAAGAGGTCGTACATGCCTTTGGAATCGACATTCGGCATCAGTTCCGCCATGTCCTTCATGAAGTTGCGGAAGTTGGGCGTGTGGCCGTCATCGCGGTACTTGTCGCGCATGTAGTTGATGATCTTCCAGTGGGCGTCGGTCAGCACGACGCCCTCGGCCTCGGCGATGACCTGCACCGTTTCGTCGCTGAAATCCGCCTCCAGTAGATAGCCGTCGGAGTCGACTTCCCTTTCCTCGCCGTTGATCGTGTAGCTCATTGAAATCTCCAGGTTGATGGGGGTTGTGCAGATGCTGGCAGCAGGCAGTCGGCGTCTTGCGGGTGCAAGGCCACGATCGTTTTTGAAAAATCAGTG
>DNIF01000173.1 GCA_003485715.1 Gammaproteobacteria bacterium | reverse complement strand
TGGGTGCTGGTCGGGTAATCGACCACTCGGGGGACTGGGTGGCCGAGGCGCGCGCGGCCGGCCTGCAGCGCGCGGACTGGATCCTTTGCTGTTGCGAGCCGTCGGCGCACTGGGAACGCATGGCCGAGTACATCGCACCGCGCGGGACCATCTGTGCCCTGGTTGATTTTGCCGGCCCGGTGGACCTCAACCTGTTGAAGCGCAAGAGCGCGCGCTTCGTCTGGGAGTTCATGTTCACGCGTCCGCTCTACGGCACCGCCGATCAGGATGCTCAAGGGGGCATCCTGTCGCGCCTGGCCGCAGCGGTGGAGGTGGGTCGAATCGTCTCACCGCTCAGGGTCCATCTGGGTGGGCTCTCGGTGGAAAGCCTGCGGGAAGGGCATCGGCGGGTCGAGGGTGGCCACACGGTGGGCAAGATCGCCCTCGATGGCTTTGCCTAGGGCCACACAGCCTCGGTGCCCAGACGCCTGCGGTCGATGCCCTTCAATCGCAGCCCCTCGCTGAGCCGCAGCCCTCCCTGCGATCTCCGCGAGTACCCGCGGCCAGTCTTCGCTCCAGCAGCAATGGTGATCGGCCCCGGCCACGACCTCGATGCTCCGCGCATCGATGCCACCCCGTTCGATCCAGGAGCGGGCAACGATCTCGGGCACGATGGGATCTTCGGCCCCGACCAGATGCAACTGTGGCAAGGCCCGCAGCCGCTCGGCGAAATCGGCAGGATTCTGCGATGCGGTGAGCGGATCGACTCGGTGATGGGCGGTCCAGAGGGCGGTGTCGAGATTGGCGGCCACCGTCAGCAACCATTCCACGTCGGCGAGGCGCGCCGCCAGCAGCGCGGCAAGTGCCCCGCCGCCGGAGTGCCCGATAAGGGCCACGTGCGGGTTGGCCCGGGTTTGCACGAGCTGCTCGATGATCGCGACATAACCATCGACGACCGCCTTCGAGTAGCGATGACTGGTCCAGAGTTCGTGTGAACAGCCCCCCTTGCGAGTCTCCGGTCGCCACTGACAGGGCCGCGCCAGGTAGAGCACGGCCGGCTCGGGATCGCGTGCGGCCAGCAGCAGGGAGATGGGACGCAGTGGGGTCGGGTCGGGCGAAGGGCGGTCGCGGCTTTGCCAGGCATGGCCATCGCCTTCGATGTAGATGTGTAGCGGGAGTGTGGGGTCTTCGTCCCGCAGGGCCCCCGTGAGCACGAAGGCCGGTGCCGCGAACTCCACGCGTTCGAAGCGCTGGGCCAACAATTCGCTCCAGGCCCGCTCCGCATGCCGGGTGGACGGCAGACAGCCGGTCATGAGCAGCGAGGCCAGCAGGGCCGCCGGACGGACAATGTTGCGTAAGGGCATGTGTGCAGTATTCCCATTCTGGGCTGCGTTGTGGGCCCGCACGCGACGGCCGCTTGTCGGATCCGTGCGCGAGTGCTCAGGTCGCGCTACTGACGGCCGCTACACTTCGCGAAGAGCGTTCACGAGGAGAGCACGCATGCGGGGGTTCGAGATTGCCCGAGTCCACTTGGGCACTAACTGGTGTTGGTCTGCAATTCCAGCTCTGCTGCTGTGTGCCCTGATGGCGGCCACTCCGGCCTTGGCGGCGACACCTATCGGCAAGGTCGCACTGTTGCGCGGCACGGCCAATGCCCTGGCCAGCGACGGCAGCAGCAGAATTCTGGAGCAGGATGGCGCAGTGCTGGCCGGCGATCAGATCGTCACCGGCAAGCGGAGTGTCGCGCAGTTACGGCTCGAAGACGGCACGAAGTTTCTGGTAGGGGCGGAGTCACGCCTCGCGCTGGACGAGTTCGTCCACGGCAAATCGCGCGACGAAGATCGACTCATTGCCCGCATGGTGAGTGGCACCTTTCGATTCGTCAGCGGCCTGGTCGCCAAGCAGCGGCGTGCATCGATGAGCGTACGACTCGGCGCCGTCGCTACCGTGGGTGTGCGCGGCACGACGGTAGGCGGTGAGGTGGTCGGCGATTCGGCGGTCGTGGTGCTGCTCGACCCCGAGGATGGTCAGGCGGGAACGGCCATCGACGTCTTCAACGATTTCGGCGAGGTGGCCATCGACCAGCCCGGCTATGGCACGCGTATCCCCGATGCCCGCAGCCCACCGAGTGCGCCAGAGCGCATGCAGTTGCGTACGATCGAGAACCTGCTGGAGAGCATTCAGGCAGCCACCCGTGCCGCGACACAGATGCGTCGCATGCCTTCGCCCTGAGGGCAGCGCGGCGGCTCGTTCAGGCAGGGGAAAGCGGCGGGCGTTTCACCAGCGATCATCCCGCACCTGCACCCGGCCATCGGCCAGGCGCAGGGCGAATACGGCCACCGGCTCGTAGGCGGGCGGTGTCAGCGCCGCGCCGGTGCGCAGGCAGAAGCGGGCCCCGTGCCGCGGGCAGACGATCCGATCGCCCTCCAGTGGGCCGTCACCCAGTGAGTCCCCATCGTGGCTACACACGTCCTCGATGGCGAACCACTGACCATCCACGCGCACTACCACTACCGCCACGCCGTGCAGATCGACCAGGCGCCGCTCGCCGTCCTTGAGTTCCTCGATACCGCACACGTCCTGCCAGTCGCTCATGGGGACTCCTGCGCAATGACTTCCTCGACCGGCCGCTCGGCACGGCGCCTTCCCGGGGTCAGTAGAGCCCGGTCTGCAAGCGCGCCGCCTCCGACATCATCCCCTGATGCCACGGCGGGTCGAAGGTGAGTTCCACTGCGGCCTCAACCACGCCGGGCAAACTCAGCAGTTTCTGACGCACATCGTCCACGAGCACATCGCCCATGCCACACCCTGGCGCGGTCAGCGTCATGACCACCTCGGCGCGCATGTCGCCCGGGCCTCTAATCTCGCCCGCTACTGGCCCGGTCGGCGTCGATGCATCAGCGCCGACGACGTGAGCCGCAGTGGAGGACTGACCGAGACGCTTGAGCTGCACACCATAGACAAGCCCGAGCTCGACGATGTTGATGGGGATCTCGGGGTCGTAGCAAGTGCGCAGCACTTCCCACACGGCCTCCTGCAGATTGAGCCCATCGATGCGCGCGCTGCCCGCATCGGGACTGAGACCCACGGCATCGGCGTCACCTGCTGCAATGCGCGCAAGGTTACCGTGCACCAGCACGGTAACTGAGCCTCCCAGGGCCTGGGTGATATGTACCTCGGTTCCTTCGGTCAGCGTGATGGGGCTGCCCTCGGGAATGAGTACGGCCGGGCAGTCCCGACTGAGGGATACAGCCTGATGGCGACTGGGCTGCATGGCGTTCATTCAGTGGTGGCCCCAGTCTCGCCGTGCAGCGCGGAACGCAGCGCATGCCAGCAGAGGGTGGCGCACTTCACGCGGGAGGGGTAAGCGCGCACTCCGGCGAGTGCCTCCAGCTTGCCCAGGGAGTCATCTCCGTTCAGGAGATCGACCTCCACTGCCGTGGTGAGCATCGTGTGAAAGCGTTCGAAGAGTGGCTCGGCCTCGGCCAGGGTGCGGCCCTTGACGGCCTCGGTCATGAGCGAGGCAGAGGCAACCGAGATGGCGCAGCCCTGACCATCGAAGGCCAGTTCCCGAATGACACCATCCGCATCCACCGCGAGCTCGATGGTGAGGCGGTCGCCACAGAGCGGGTTGAAGCCCTCCGCCCTGTGGGTCGGAGCTGCCAGATGCCCGAAATTCCGCGGGGCACGATTGTGATCGACGATGACCTCCTGGTAGAGGTCTTTGAGCGCGAACATCAGGCAAGTACCTCGCGGGCGGCCAGGAGCGCGGTGATGAGGGTATCGACCTCCTGCCGCGTGTTGTAGAGGGCGAAAGAGGCGCGGGCGGTGGCCGGCAGGCCCAGGCGTTCCATCACCGGCATGGCGCAGTGATGTCCGGTACGGATGGCAACTCCATGGTGATCCACGATGGTGCCGAGGTCGTGCGGATGCACGCCGTCGATCACGAAGGACATCACGCCTACCTTCCGCGCTGCGGTACCCACCAGACGCAACCCCGGCACTTCGGACGCTCGTTCCTCTGCGTAACGCAGTACTGCATCCTCGTGCGTACGCAGAGCATCGTGGTCGAGATCTTCGAACCAGTCGATTGCGGCACCCCAGCCGATCACCTCAGCGATGCTGGGTGTGCCGGCCTCGAAGCGGTAGGGGAGATCGGTGTACTCGGTGCCCTCGAAGCGCACGGCGCGGATCATGTCGCCCCCACCCTGCCATGGCGGCATGCGTTCCAGCACCGATGCCCGACCGATCAGAGCGCCTACACCGGTGGGGCCGTACTGCTTGTGGCCGGAACACACGTAGAAATCACAATCGATGGCCTGGACATCCACCGGCAGGTGCGCAACGGCCTGCGCGCCATCGACCAGAACCAGCGCGCCGGCGTCGTGGGCAAGACGCGTGAGCTCCGTAACCGGATTCACGGTACCGAGCGCATTGGATACATGCACGATGCCGAGCACACGCGTGCGCTCGCTGATGAGTCGGCGTGCGGCGTCCAGATCGATCTCTCCGGCATCAGTCATCGGGATGACCTTCAGCACGGCACCGGTACGCGCGCAGGCCATCTGCCAGGGCACGATATTCGAGTGGTGTTCCATCCAGCTTATCAGTACCTCGTCACCCGGCCGGAGCCAGTGTCCCGAGAGACTTTGCGCCACCAGATTGATGGCCTCGGTAGTGCCGCGGGTGAAGATTACCTCTCGGGTCTCGCGGGCATTGAGGAAGCGACGCACCTTCTCCCGCACGGCCTCGTAGGCAGAGGTGGCCACTTCGCTCAGGTGATGCACGCCCCGATGCACGTTGGCGTTCTGGTGGCGGTAATAGTGCGCAAGGGCGTCGATCACACGGTCGGGCTTCTGGGTGGTGGCTGCATTGTCCAGATAGACGAGCGGTTGACCATGTACGCGCGTGGCGAGGATGGGGAACTGCCCGCGGAGGGACTCCACGTTGAAGACAGGCTGGCGTAGCAATGGGGCGCTCACAGCATCTCCTCCAGGGCAAGGCGCTGCGGCAAGTGCAGGCTGAGCATCGCCAGGGCAAGTGTCCGCGCACCGTCATGCGGCATGGTCCGCAGGATCTCGATGGCGAAGGCGCTGGAGAGCAGGCTGCGGGCCATGGCCTCGTCAATCCCGCGTGAGCGCAGGTAGAACACGGCGGATTCGTCCTGCTGACCCACGGTACTGCCGTGCGAGCACTGCACGTCGTCGGTCTCGATGCCAAGCTCCGGACGCGAGACTGCCTCGGCATGAGGAGAGAGCAGCAGGTTGTCGTTCGCTTGCCGGGCGCTGGCCCCATCCGCCCCGGGTGCGACCTGCACGCAGCCGGTGAAGGCGCCCCGTGAATGACCGTCCAGCAGCCCTCGGAAGCGCATCTGCGAGCGCGTATTGGGCGTGAGGTGTCGCACAGTGAGGTGATGATCGGCGGCTTGGCGCCCGCTGAGTGAGTACACCCCGGCGAGATCCACGGAAGCACCGCGCCCGATCAAGTCAACCGTCGCCTCATAGCGGGCGAGATTGCCGCCCAGGGCCAGCGACCAGAGCGAGAGCTCGGCGTCAGCCCCGACTTTGGCCAAGGTGCGCTGGAGGTGATAGAGCCGAGGATGTGCATCCTGCAGGACTGCATGCGTGAGCCGTGCGCGACTGCCGACATGCAGTTGCCGCGACACATCGGCCCCAGCCGCAGATTCGACGCCACCCAGCGAGACGTGCCGCTCCACCACCGTGGCGTGTGCCCCGTCGGCGATCTCCATGCAGAGGTGCGTATGTGCCGTGTGTCCGACGCCAGCGGCGGTGCTCACGAAGAGGAGTTCGATGGTCACGTCCCCAGCCTCGCGATCCACCTCGATGAGCGCACCTTCGCTGAAGAAGGCCAGATTGAGGGCAGCCGGGCCGTCATTTGCGGCCTCCACGGCAGCGACGAGCCAGGGGCGGGCGAGGTCAGTATCTTCCTCGAGCAGGCGAGACAGGGGGTGCAGCCGCAACCCGGGCGGCAGTGCTCGTGTTCCTTGTTCGTCGACGCGTCGGCCATCCACGAACAGGATGCGTGCGTGCGCGCCGAGACCTGTCGCGGCCAGATTCCCGGGAGTCAGCTCGCCGGGCAGGGCCGCCGTTGTGGCCACCACCGGCGCCGGATCGAGGGGCTGCCGCAGCCAGTTGCCATGGGTGCTGTAGCGCCAGGCCTCGGTACGCGCCGTGGGCATGCCAAGGCGCGCGAAGCGGGCAAGGGCCACACGTCGCGCCTCGAGCACCGCCGGGGCAGCGGCACCCGGGAGCAGCGGCGCTAACCGCTCGAAGGCTGCGAGGAAATGTTCAGTGACGGCGGATGCAGACATCAGGCGGCATCCTGGCCACGCAGCCAGTCGTAGCCGCGCAATTCGAGCTCGAGCGCGAGATCCGGCCCTCCGGACTTGACGATACGGCCGTCGGCAAGCACGTGGACCCGATCGGGAACGATGTACTCGAGCAGACGCTGGTAATGCGTCACCAGCAGGAAGGAACGTGCGGCGCTGCGGAGCTGGTTGACGCCATCTGCGACGATCCGCAGGGCATCGATGTCGAGCCCTGAGTCGGTCTCGTCCAACACGGCAAGCACAGGCTCCAGAACGGCCATCTGCAGGATCTCATTGCGCTTCTTCTCGCCGCCGGAGAAGCCCTCGTTCACCCCGCGTGACAGAAACGATTCATTCATCTGCACGATCTCGAGCCGCTTCTTCACGAACTTGAGGAAGTCCATCGCGTCGAGTTCCTGCTCACCGCGATGCTTGCGCACCGCATTCAGCGCCGCCTTGAGCATGTAGGTGTTGTTCACGCCGGGCACTTCCAC
>DNIF01000018.1 GCA_003485715.1 Gammaproteobacteria bacterium | reverse complement strand
TGGGCCGGCGGTGGCGAGGCGGTCACCCCCGGGGGCGATGCCGACGAGGCCCGCCGCCTGTTCGCCGCCCTGGGCGTCACACCGGATCGGCCGCGCACGCTCGAATTGTCCACCAGCGGCAATCCCGAGCGGCTGCGCCTGGCGGCAGCCCTGGCCGCTGAACTCGCCCCTTACGGCCTCGAGATCCGCATCCGGAGCGCGGACTGGGCCGCCTTCTACGCCGCCGTGCGCGCCGGCCGCTTCCAGCTTTGTCTGCTGCAGTGGGTGGGGTTGAAGTTGCCCGACATTTACCGCCACGCCTTGCATTCGAGTGCCATCCCGCCCGCGGGTGCCAACCGCGGGGGCGTGACCGACCCCAGACTGGATGCGCTCATCGAGGCGGCTGAAACAGCCAGCCCGGAGGCGGCACCGACCGCCTGGCGTGCGGTGCGCGCCCATCTGCGTGACACGCTGCCGTTCATACCGCTCTGGTTCGAGGACGCCACGGCCGTGGTCGGACCGCGTGCGCACGACTACACCCTTGGTGCCGATGGCAGTCTGGATGGGCTTGCGCAGCCGGGGTTCCGGTGAGTGCGTGAAGCACGGGGCCGGCCAGTAGTCGGTCGGACCTGGACTCGTCTGGCCCCGAGGCAGATCGACTGCGCCGTCGGGAGGGCGACACATCGACTCCCCCTTATGTCAGGCAGCCCCCCAGCGGGGTCGGTCTGGGGTAAAGGTCGCGCGTGGCATCCATCTTCGATTATCTGGCACCGGACGATTGCAGCATCTGCGTGCGGCGCTATCATCGTTCGGTGAACGGAGCGCAGCGCAAGACCCTCGAAAGGGTACTCAGCGACCCGGTCAACGGGAACATCGTGTGGGCTCGCATCGAATCCATGCTCAAGTCCGCAGGCTACAGAGTCATTGAAGGGGCAGGCGCGTCCGTGACGTTCGAGTTCGCTGGCCGGCGGATGACGCTCCATCGACCGCACCCAGGCAAAGAGGCACTGCGCTACCGTGTCCTGGCAGTCCGGGAGTTCATTGAGACCGCGGGGATCAAGCCATGATCAATTCCATGACCTTCAAGGGCTACACGGCAAGCATGGCCTTCGACGCGCAGGACAGGATCATTGTCGGGCGCGTCCTGAATATCGACGACATCGTCACTTTCCACGGTGAGTCGGTGTCGGAGTTCGAAGCGAACTTCCACGCAGCCATCGAGGGCTATCTGGCCGCGTCACGGGAACTTGCCTCCGTCCCGGAGAAGCCGGCCAGCGGGAAGGTCATGTTGCGCATCGCGCCTGAGGTTCATGCCGCAGCCCTCAAGGCCGCTGCGAGAAGTGGCAAGAGCCTCAACAAGTGGGCCGAAGGCGCACTTGTCGAGGCCGCGCGGCAACCATCCGCTCGGGCCGCATTGCGCAGCGAGGCCTGAGATTTTGTGAAGAAATCGTGGCGAGCGGCACGAGAGCAAGGCGGACGGATCACGGGAACGAAACATATCAAGCAGATAGGCGAGGAGCGAGCACCGCCCAACGCGGCTATCGGGACGCGCAACAGGTATATTCACAAGCACTGAGCCGGCCATCCAGTCAACCGGGACCACCACACTCCGCCAGTCGGACTGGCCCGGTGTCCCCAGTTGCGTGCCTGGGTGTCGCCCCAACCAAGCCAATGACCGACCAGATCCGCATCGATGTCCCCGGCCAGACCCTGAGCCTCCATGCCGACGGGGTTGAGCTCGCCCGCTGGTCGGTCTCCACCGCGCGCAATGGCGTGGGGGAGCGCGAGGGTAGCGAATGCACACCGCGGGGCCTGCATCGGGTGGGCGAGAAGATCGGCGCGGACGCGCCGTTACACGCCGTGTTCGTGGGGCGGCAACCGACCGGCGAGGTCTGGAGCCCGGCCCTCGCCGCAGAGCATCCCGGTCGCGACTGGATCCTCACGCGCATCCTGTGGCTGGAGGGCTGCGAGCCCGGGCGCAATCAGGGCGGGACGCTGGACACCCGTGCCCGCTACATCTACATCCACGGAGCCCCCGCCGACGCAGTCATGGGCATACCCGGCTCGCGCGGCTGCGTGCGCATGCACGGGCCCGACATCATCGAACTGTTCGAGCGCACCCCGGTCGGCTGCATGGTCGAAATCTGCGGTTGAGGTAGCGGCCGGCGGCAAGCGACCACCGCCGCATTGCGTCTTCGGCGTGGATCGGTGTCAACCATCGACAGGCTCCCGCGTTGATTGAGGGAGCGGCGGGAATCGGTTCCGCCGACAGCCACCGGAGTCACTCATGCATCGTCTGCGTACCATCTGTCTCTCATGTGCCCTGCTGCTGCCGTTGGCGGCCAATGCCGCGGAGGATGCACGCGCCGAGACGGCCCACGAACGCCGCGATACACGTGCCGAACATCGCAGCGAACGCGCCGACACGGCCCACGAACGCCGCGATACACGTGCCGAACATCGGCAGGACCGTGCCGCCGACCGCCTTGATCGTCGTTCCGGGCGGGCACAGGAACGGCACCCCCGCTGAAGCCGAACCAACCTTTGCACCGACGACCCAGCGCTCGCCTGCCACGGTTGCACCCGATGGATGGTCTCGATGCCCCGCTGCTTACCGACGCGCGGTACACCTCGGTGGCCGCAGAGCCCACGTCGGCCATCGCAGAGCCCGCGTCGGTCGTCACGCATGGGTCGGTCGGGGCCTTTCTCGCGAGTGTCGAGGGACGCGCCTTCCGCATGGCACAACTCACCACCGGTCGCCGCGAGGAGTCCCTGGACCTGGTTCAGGAAGCCATGCTCAGACTCGCGGAGCGTTATGCGGAACGCCCACCGGGTGAGTGGCCCGCCATATTTTTCCGCATCCTCGCCAATGCCTGCCGGGACTGGCACCGGCGACGGAGAGTCCGCGAGCAGGTACTGGTGTGGTTCGGTGGAAAAGGCCGCGCGACTCCCGAGGAGCCCTGTGATGACTGGATCGAAGGCGTGGCCGACGGCTCCGGACCGCTCGAACGACTCCAGGGTACCCGTTCTCTCGCCGTCCTGGTTCGGGCGTTACGTGCCTTGCCCATGCGCCAGCAGCAGTGCTTCTGGCTGCGCAACGTCGAGGGCCTCGACGTCAGCACCACGGCCCGGGCGCTTGGTATTTCCGATGGCAGCGTGAAGACCCACTACGCGCGCGCCGTGCAACGGTTGCGCGCCGAACTCGAGGGCCACTGGCCATGAAGTGGACGACCGACAACCACGGGCCTACGCGGGCGCCCCTGCGATCGCGGTTTCACCGTGGCGATGACCCACTGCTTGGCGACGAGCCAGTGCCGGAGGGGTTGAACGCCTTCGAGTCCGCCACGCGTCGGTGCCTGCGCACTGCGGCGAAGACGCTACCCGCAGGCGTTGCGTCATGCCTCGCACGATCCCGTGCGACGGCCCTGGGAAGGATTTCAGCGCCGCGGCGAGGCGGGATCCACAGATCGGGACGGCTCGCCGCCGCCTGTGCCGCGGTCATGGGCCTGACACTGCTGCTCCTGTTGCGCGCTCAGCCGCCCCAGGAACCGGCGCTCACCACCGCCGGACTATCGCCCGAGGAGGCCCTGCTCGTCGCCGCGCTCGTCGCAACCGAGGGTCCGGAGGATCCGCAGATCATCGAGGAACTGGAGTTTCATGCCTGGCTCACGACTCACCCACTGGAGACCCTCATGCTCGAATCGGACATCGGCGACGGGGCCGGGTGAATCCATGGAAGCCTCTGGCACGGGCACACGAAGGTCGAGGCTCGCTTCCCTCCGCCCATGGTCGCGGCACCTGCGCCCGAATCCGCACGGGTCTTCGCCCGCACTCGGAACATGCGGCAATCCACGGACACCCGGCCGAGCACCCGCCAGCCGGTCCACCCGGCGATGGGCCGGGGCACTGTTCGCGCTCTGCGGCCTGGCCCTGACCGCGCAGGCGGAAGAGCCCGGCCTCCCGGCACCCGACCCGACCGGGCACACAAGCGCCGTGCCGAGGGAGCCGCTTCCCAATGTTGGCGATGGAGACCGGCTGACCGACACCGAGCGGCAGTGGCTTCAGGATGGCCTCGCGCGCTGGCGGTCGTTGCCCCCGGATCGGCAGGCCCGTGTGCTCGAACATCTGAACCGGTTCCGACAAATGCCGTCCGAGGAGCGCGCTCGACTGATCGACCGCCTCCAGAACTTCGAAGGACTGCCACCGGAGCAACGTGCTGCGCTGCGCGAGGGCTTCCGTCGCTTCCAGCAACTGCCACCCGAGGAACGCGCGGCCTGGCGCGAACGCTTCCGCGACTTGCCACCCGAGGAGCGCGCGGCCTGGCGCGAACGCCTGCGCAATTTGTCACCCGAGGAACGCGCGGCCTGGCGCGAACGCCTGCGCAATTTGCCACCCGAGGAACGCGCGGCCTGGCGCGAACGCTTCCGCGACCGATCATCGAAGCGGCAGGCGTTACCCGCTCCGATGGAGCGATCCGATCAGGACGAGGCCCCGTGATTGGGGGTTCCGCCGCGACAGCCGGGAACCCAGCCGGCGCGTCAAGCGGCGTTCCGCCCCACTACTCCGTGACCTCGATGGTGATCACCTCCGAAAAAACCGGCTGCGCGTGCGGACGGTGCAGGTGGTCTCCCAGCAGTAGCTGCAGGGTGTGACGTCCCGGTGGCAGGGAAATCTCGGTCTCCGTCTGGCCTTTGCCGAAATGTCGGTGGTGGTCGTCCGCCGGGATCGGCGCAGCGAGGGGCGGCAACGGGGCGTTGATGATCAGGTGATGGTGCCCGGTTCCCGGGAACTCGACGCCAGCCGGTGCCACGCCCATGTGGCGCAGTCCGAAGCGCACGATCACCGGGCTCGGCAGGCGATCCCCGTTGCGGGGGCTGATGAAATACAGCTCGGGGGCCGGTGCGGGCACCACCGCCTCGGTTGCATTCGCTGCGAAGGTCGCGCCGGCCTGACCGAAGAGGAGAGACACGGCGGCCAGGATGCAGGGGCGTAGATCGCGTGCGGGTCGGGCGGGGATTGGTCGTGGATGCATGGCTCTGTTCTCCCGGGCTTGCCCCGCCGCAGCGGGCGTTTGACGGCGCTCCGGCGAGCGCAGGTGGCGACGATCCCTGTGCCAAGACTACCTCCTGAAACACCGCCCGGGATAACCGTGGCCGCCCGCATGGCGCTGTCGGAGGCGTGACCCGGCGCGTCCGTGGAGCCCGACCTGATGTCTTTCGTTTGGGTGTTCGCCGGCTACGCGTTGACGGCACCGAGACGGACAATGAGAATCCACCCGTCATGTCCACAGTGGTTGATCGAAATCTCCCCCCCGCGCTGTCTGCCCTCGAAGCCGCCGTCCGAATCCAGGGCGTGACCTTCCGCCGTGGCGAGCGGGTCATCTTCGAAGGCGTGGACGTCCACATCCCACGAGGCAAGGTCACGGCCATCATGGGACCAAGCGGCTGTGGCAAGACCACATTGCTTGGCGTCATTGGCGGTTCCGTCCGACCGGAAGCAGGCAGCGTGGAGGTGCTGGGGCACTCCCTTGTCGGCATGTCGCGGGCCGGACTCATGCGGGTGCGCCGCTCCATCGGCATGCTCTTTCAAAGCGGCGCCCTGTTCACGGACCTTTCGGTGTTCGACAACGTGGCCTTTCCGCTGCGAGAGCACACACGCCTGCCCGAGGAACTCATCCGCGACCTCGTGCTGATGAAGCTCGAGGCCGTGGGCCTGCGCGGTGCGCACGCCCTCATGCCGTCGCAGTTGTCGGGAGGCATGGGGCGGCGGGTGGCGCTCGCCCGAGCCATCGCCCTCGACCCCACGATCATGCTCTACGACGAGCCCTTCACCGGCCAGGACCCGATCTCGATGGGCGTCCTGCTCCGCCTCATCCGGCTGCTGAATGATGTCCTCGGCCTCACCACGGTGGTCGTCTCGCACGACATCCACGAAACGGCGAGCATCGCCGACTACATCTACCTGCTGGATCGCGGACACGTCGCCGCCTGCGGCACGCCCGAAGAACTGCGTCAGGGCTCGGCCTGGGCCCGCCAGTTCATGAACGCCGAGCCAGACGGCCCGGTGCCCTTCCACTACGGCGGCCCATCCATAGCTGCCGATCTGTTGGGCGTTGCCGAGGCATGAGCGCCACTTCGCCAGCCATGCCTGCCGCCGTCTCCGGGCCGATATCCGCAGCCGCAGGGCTGACCACCAGCCCCCGCGCCTCCCTCTCCCTGCTCGGGCAGCTACCCGCATGATCGAAACTCTGCGTGATCTGGGCCGCTCGGGCATTGGCGCCTTTGAGTCCCTCGGCCGGTCCGCCCTGCTGTTTTTCTACACCTGGCGCGGCATGGGCGAAGTGCTCACCCGCCCACGACTCGTGCTGCAGCAGGTCTACGCGACCGGCGTGCTGTCGCTGGTGATCATCAGCGTCTCCGGGTTGTTCGTCGGCATGGTCCTGGGTCTCCAGGGCTACAACACGCTGGTCGGATTCGGCGCCGAGGAACAGCTCGGCGTGGTGGTGGCGCTATCCCTGGTGCGGGAACTCGGGCCGGTCGTCTCGGCCCTGCTCTTCGCCGGCCGCGCGGGGTCGGCGCTCACGGCGGAGATCGGCCTGATGAAGGCCACCGAGCAACTCGCTGCCATGGAAATGATGGCCGTGGACCCGCTGCATCGCGTGGTCGCTCCGCGCCTGCTTGGCGGGATCATCGCGGTGCCGCTGCTGGCGTCGATCTTCAACACCGTCGGCGTGTGGGGCGGCTGGTTCGTGGGCGTGGGCCTGCTCGGCGTGGACGACGGTTCCTACTGGGCCCATATCGAGACGACCGTCAGCCTGCGTCACGATGTCGCGAACGGACTCATCAAGAGTATGGTCTTCGGGGTGGCCGTCACCTGGATTGCCGTGTTCGAAGGCTACGATACGGTGCCGACCTCCGAGGGCATCAGCCGCTCGACCACGCGCACCGTGGTGCACGCCTCGCTCGCCATCCTCGCACTGGATTTCCTCCTCACCGCCCTGATGTTCGACTGAACGCACGCGGCCGTCCTGCCCGTACTGCGGGCGAGCGGACCGGCCGTGCGCCACGGAGCGCACCATGAAGCAACGCAACCTGGAACTCGCCGTCGGTATCTTCGTGGCCCTGGGCCTCGGTGCCTTGCTCATCCTCGCCCTGCAGGTCTCCGACCTCGGCACCACCGTCGGGCGGGATGGCTACCGACTGCTGGCGCGCTTCGACAACATCGGCCAGTTGAAACCCCGGGCGGCCGTGAAGATGTCAGGGGTGGCGGTGGGTCAGGTGGCCAACATCTACGTTGACCCCGAGACCTTCGATGCCGTGGTCGTGATGCGCATAGACCGTCGCTTCGACCGGATCCCGCTCGACACCTCAGCCCAGATCTTCACCTCCGGCATGCTGGGAGAGCAGTATGTCGCCCTGGATCCCGGCGGCGAGGAGACGTTTCTTGCCGAGGGCGACACGATTACAATCACGCAGCCCGCGCTCGTGCTCGAGCAGCTCATCGGCCAATTCATGATGGGCAAGGCGGCGGGCGACGAGTAAACCGTTTGCCCCGCAGCCTCTGAACCATCCCTGCTGCAACACCCCGAATTCCACTGAGGTCTGTCCATGGTTTCATTTCGTAACTGGCTGGCCCTGTGCCTGCTCGCCTTGAGCCCCACGGTCGCTGCGACCACGGCCTCGGAGGTCGTTCAGGTCACGGCAAATCGAATCATCGACCGCATCAACGCCGACCGCACCCGCATCCACCAGGATTCCGGCGCCCTCTTCCGGTTGGTTGAAGAACTGGTCGTGCCCAAGTTCGACTTCCGCCGCATGTCGGCCTGGGTGCTCGGCCGCAACTGGCGAGTGGCCACCGAGCCCGAGCGGGACGCCTTCACCGAGCAGTTCCGCGTGTTGCTCGTGCGGACTTACGCCAAGGCCTTGCTCGAGTACACCGATCAGCCGATCCGCATCCTCAGTGAGACGCCGGAGCCGGACGGTCGGACCACCACCGTGCGTACCGAGATCGTGCAGAAGGGCGCCCAGCCCATGGATATCACCTATCGCATGACCCGAGTCGGTGACGACTGGAAGGTGGTGG